>NZ_JBGQRB010000025.1:0-33179 GCF_045528645.1 Ruoffia sp. FAM 20857 | reverse complement strand
GAGAACACAACACAAACTATCGTTGCATAGAGAGACACTTAAACATAGGAATAAAAAAAGAGCCAAGGTGACTGCGTCACCTGGCTCCTCGGTCCACCAACATCAAAAATTCATGAACCATAAAAAAGTGCTTAAGATTTTCGAAATGAAAATTCTTAAGCACTTTTTTTGTTTGATCGGATTAAACTTTATGCATTCGGATGTGTATGTTTGAATTCCCAACGGGCTAAGATTGGTGTCACAATACTTGAAATAACGACACCTAATGCAATTTGTGCAGTGGCACTTTCCACATAAATAGCATATTCAGAAGCTGAAAAGGCAATCAAAGCTGGAACTGACACGGACATACTCGCAATTGAAGATATTGCTAGAGACGATACACACCATCTTCATGTAAGATTCTTTGTTCAAAAACAACTAAAATTGGGGCTAATAGGACGTAAAAGATTACTGTTAACAAGATTCCTTGTAGTCCAGATTGAAGTGCATCGAATAAATTAATTCCAGCACCGAACACCCAACCTATAAAGGGAGTTAACACCACTACACCAGCAGCTAAGTAATCTGCCATATTTTTATCAAGGTTTTCCACAATCATACCAAAGATAATCGGTACAAGCGTTGATAGAATAGGTGTCCAGTCAACTGTGGTAGCCTGCACCCGAACAGAAACAAGCTGCCCAAATGACGTAATTTAATCCACTTGGTGTAAACAAGGCTTCACTCACTCGGCTGAAGTTAGTGAATAAGTTTGGTAGAAAAGTATTCATTAAAGCTGCTAGAAGTATCGGTACTAATAATAGGCCTCCGGGAATTTTTCGCATAAAATCAGACATTATTTTAACCTTTTTTCTATTTTATTAACTTAAAATTATACTCAATTGAATCATTAGACAATTAAAGAGACAAAAAAAGTGCCAATGATTTAACATAGGCACTTCAAACATTATTTGCTACTGCGTTTACGAACACCTTTATTAACATCTAATAAAACCGGTAAAATCATAGGAGAACGTTGAGTACGTTCAAATAAGATCGGTTTGATTTGATCAAAGATAATATCACGAATTAATTTTTCGTTAACGTTATTTCCGTTTTCATTTAAACCACGGTTAATTGCAGATTTCATAGCTTGTTGAATCTCTTGAATTAAATCAACTGATTCTCTCATATAGATAAAGCCACGTGACATAATATCTGGACCACTAATGAGTTGTTTGTTTTCGTAATCAATCGTTGCTGTAACAATAACTAAACCATCTTCCGAAAGTGTTTTACGATCTCGTAAGACAATGTTTCCGACATCTCCAATACCACTTCCGTCCACATAGACGTCTTGGGCATTAAAGAAGCCAGCTCGTCTTGCGCTATTCTTAGTTAAAGCAAGCATGTCACCGTTTTTCATAATGAATGTGTTCTCACGGTCAATCCCAGTTAATTCAGCCAGTTTTGCTTGGATACTTAACATACGGTATTCACCATGGACTGGCATGAAGAATTTAGGCTTCATTAGACGTAACATTAACAATTGCTCTTGTTGGCTACCATGTCCCGATGTATGAATGTTATTCACTTTACCATGGATGACGTTGGCACCAGTCTCAACTAATTGGTTAATGACACGATTCACACTTAAAGTGTTTCCAGGAATCGGTGAACTTGAGAAGATGACTGTATCATTATGTTGAATTGAAATTTGACGGTGTGTCCCGTTCGCAATTCGGCTTAAAGCAGCCATAGGTTCACCTTGAGAACCTGTACATACGATAATCATTTCTTCTGCAGGATATTGATCTAATTGACGATTATCAACAAAGATATCCAAGCCATAATCATCAATATAACCAAGTTCAATCCCAGTTTTAATTGAGTTTTCCATACTACGTCCGAAGACTGCAATTTTACGATTTGTTTTAATCGCTGTTTCTACAATTTGTTGAAGACGTGACACATTCGATGCGAAAGTCGCAAAGATAACACGCCCCTCAACACCTTGGATAATATTATGAATCGATTGACCCACAACCCGTTCTGAAAGGGTGAAAGTCGGAATTTCTGCATTTGTACTATCACCTAATAGGAGTAGAACGCCTTCGCTACCAATTTCAGCCATACGGTGAATATCAGCAGGCTCTCCTACAGGTGTAAAGTCAAATTTATAATCCCCTGTAAAGACAATATTTCCTTCAGGTGTTTTTACAACTATACCATATGCTTCAGGAATCGAGTGAACGGTTCTGTAAAAGCTAATTGACAATTTACGGAAGTTAACGACTGTATCTTCATTATATTCTGTAATTTCCGCATCACGTAATAAGCCATTTTCTTGCAGTTTGTCGCGAATTAACGCGGCTGCAAGAGGGTCAGCATAGATTGGCACATTGAGTTGTTTTAATAGATATGGAATTCCACCAATATGGTCTAAATGCCCATGACTGATAAAAAGCCCTTTAACTTTATGACGATTTTCTAAGATATATTGAAAATCATTAATTACGTAGTCAATTCCTAATAATTCATCTTCCGGGAAGAGAATTCCGCAGTCTAAAATAACAATTTCGTCTTGGAATTGGACACCATACATGTTTTTCCCAATTTCGCCTAGTCCACCAATGGCGAATACTCCGACTTCATTGTTTCTAAGATTTACTGCCATCTAGGGTTTCACAACCTCAAAGTCAGGATCGTTTTCTTTTTCATATTCTAAGAAATCGCCTGATATTTCAGTGATGTGTTCGATCATGTATGGTGTAGTTTCAGATAAATATTCACGCACTTCACTTACTGCATTCGCTTCCACGTACATAGTTTTAGTATGTTCACGACGTGGTGCTTCATTTGTTGTTTCTTGATAAAATACTTTAAATATCATTAATATTTGCTCCTTTTCATTAATTTGTTTTCAAACGAGTAGTGAATTAATTGAATTCACAGCTATAACCATTTTATCACATTCATTATTTCAAGTATATCCCAATTTAGTTAACTCATCTAAAAAGGAAAAAAACGGATGAACTTACTCCAATACTTCATATTATCCTTTCAAATCCAGAATAGTCAAATGTTTTAACCCGAAATTGCTTTTTTTAAAAAAAGTAAAAATAAAATAATGGAAATGGCCATTTTTTACGTATATATATATAGGCTAGTTTAAAGGAGTGAGATGATGATTGAAGGTGATGCTAAAAAACTAATACAAGCGGCAATCGATGAATCGGTTTCTGATATTCACATATTACCAACGAAGGAAAAGTATGTGATTCATTTCAGAGCGAATGGACGGTTAATGTTATTTCAGGAGAAGTCATTAGAGTGGGGAAAGCGATTGATTAGTCACTTTAAGTATTTAGCGAATATGGATGTAGGTGAGAAGCGAAGACCGCAATCTGGCTCCACCGCCATTGAACTTGATGCTGAATCGGTAGAATTAAGGTTTTCAACCATTACAAATGTCTTATTACTTGAGTCAATGGTTATTCGAGTTTTACAAACTCAGAAGTTTGATCATGATCAAGTTGTGACTTACTTTCCACAAGACATTGATGAGCTTCGGAAACTCACAAAAAGAAAGAGTGGGATGATTTTATTCTCAGGACCGGTGGGTTCGGGTAAGACGACGACTATTTATCAATTACTGCGTGAGCTGATTCAACATGAGGCTTTACAAATTATAACGATGGAAGACCCAGTGGAGATATTTGAAGAGCGATTCTTGCAAACGGAAGTGAATGAAAAAGCCGGAATAACTTACGATTTGCTAATCAAATCTTCTCTAAGACACCATCCTGATGTCTTGATGATAGGAGAAATTCGTGATCAAGAGACTGCGCGCATGTCGATCCGAGGAGCGTTAACGGGGCATTTAATGATTGCGACCATCCATGCTAAGAATGCCCGAGGAGTTATCGCAAGACTACAGGAGTTAAGTATTAGCGATGAACAACTCAGACAAACCTTAATTGGTGTTATTTCTCAAAGACTTGTGCCGTCCGCAATACAAAAGGATACGCACTATTCACGAGCAGCAATCTTTGAGATATTGGCTAAAGAAGCATTAAACGGCGTATTACATAATAATCATACATTAAGTCAGCACGATACGTTGAATAATAAATTACGAAAGGCTTGGGCGTATGGTTACATTGATGAAGCAACGTATACAAAATTCGAAATTATCTAAGGATATAAAAATACCTAAGAACTTGCAAGCCTACTTATTGCAAACTTTAAGTGAGTTATTGTTAGAAGGCTTCTCTATTCATCAAAGTTTAGTTTTTATGCGTGTTCTGATGAGGAAACAAACAACGGCGATTGACTATATCATTAGGCAGTTGGAGTCGGGTATTTCCTTTGAAATGTCTTTACGTGCTTTAGGTTATTCAAATTCACTCATTGCTCAATTATTCTACGCCCAACGTCAAGGAAGATTTACTGAGTCATTAGCTGATGCGAGTAAGCAATTAAAAGAGGCCCATCATTATAAGCAGAAACTTGTAAAAACCTTAGTCTACCCATTATTTTTAGCGGTGGGATTAGTTGGGATGTTATTTGCTATGAGACAATTTCTTCTACCGCAAGTCGCTAGCTTTATTTCGCAAGAAGTGTATGATGAGCAGTATTTGGTACGAGTTTTAGTTTATTTCTTTACTTATTTGCCACAGATTTTTGGAATATTACTAGCCTTCGTGATAATTATCTATGGCGGCGTTGACATGTATTTGCTGAAACAAAGTGAAATGAGACGCTACCAAATATTAACTCGAATTCCATTAGTCGAAAAATGGGTAAGAAGTTACAGTTCCTATAAAGTATCAAAAGAAATTGGGCATTTCTTTTCTGGAGGGTATTCCATTCAACAAACGCTGACAGTAATCGTCGATTATCCGATTGATTCATTCTTAAGTGAACTAGCCATTGAAATACAAGAAAGAATGTTAAAGGGTGAAGACTTAGCTGTCATTCTAGATGAGTTAGATATCTTTACAAAGGAATTACCATTAGTAATTTACCAAGGTGAGTTAACGAGTCAAACAGCACAAAAATGTTATTTGTATTCAAGGAAAGTCTATTCAGATTTGATGAACGATATTCAAGCGAAACTTACTTTAGTCCAGCCAATATTGTTCGTCCTAATCGGAATTTTAGTCATGTCGATGTATTTATTGATGATGTTACCGATGTTAACGATGCAAGGTATATGAAAGGATATGAAACATTATGAAAAAATTCAAAAAATTAAATAAAAAGGCGTTTACTTTAATCGAAATGCTTATTGTGTTGGTCGTAGTAAGTCTGCTTATGGCAATTATTATTCCAAACGTCGCAGGACAAAGAGAGCGTATTAATGAACAGGCACGTACAAATATCGAAGAAGTAATTGAAACACAGTCAAGTACGTATCAAATGGTGAATGGGTCTGAGGCACCAGATTTACAAACATTATTTGATGAAGGATACATTACTGAACGACAACTCCAAGAAGCTCAAAATTTATTAACGAATGATACTGGTAACTAATATGTATGAGTAAAAAAGGCTATACGCTCATGGAGTCCCTGGTAGTACTCGTCCTACTTTCAGCCATGAGTTTGCTACTAATGTTTCGTCCCAATATCAACTTAAGTAAGCAAATTGAAAGTCGAATCTTCTTTGATGAAGTCATGAGTCACTTAAAGCAAGCTCAACAAATAGCAATCTTACAAAAGCGACTAATTTCAGTTGAGTTTCACGCCAGTTTAAATCAGTTAAGAATTAGAGATGCTTATAGTCAAGAAAGGATTGCGACGTTGGACGCTCCTGAACATATACAGTTTCAAACACCTTATATGTTTATGTATTTGCAAGGTGGGGGTGTGGATCAATTTAGAACGATTAGTTTTTATGACTATGATCGTAATCAACGAATTTATTTAGTCTTTCAGTTAGGGAATGGTCAATTTGAATTACAAACATAAAGCCGGATTTTCAATGATAGAAACGGTGATTGGTTTTTTCTTATTTAGTTCGATGATGCTCCTCTACTTGCCGGCTTATTATAATGAATTGAGGCGGATAGAGGATGCGGCACAGACGAGTCAAGTCTGGCGCTTATTCTCTGAATTAGTGGATGTCGAATTGGATGAGCAGATAGAAGATGAGGCGAAAGCACTTGTAAGCGAACAATTAATTCTAAATTGGGAAGCGTTAAATGAAGATAACGTGAGTGAATTCGCATGTGATTTAAATTATTGTTACATATCGTTAGAAGGCGGGAGTGAATTGTATGTCGAAATTCAAGACCTCAACTTTTAAAAAAGGATTTACTTTGTTAGAAGTAATAATCAGTCTATTCGTATTGAGTTTATTCATGCATTCTCTTATGACAATCTACAATAGTTACAACACAATTGAAACAGAAATTCGCACAGATCGCAGTGCGGATTTCTTACACTTTATGACGCTGCTTGAATTAGAATTGGAAAAATATACGGTGACTGGGGTCGATTCTAACATTATTCGCATTGAAAGTACTGAAACAAAGAGAAGTAGTCGCATCATCAACCAGAACAATAAAATTTATATCGCACCCGGTCATCAACCTTTATTGTACGACGTATATTCCTGGCAAGTATTTCAAGTTGCTAACAAAGTAACTGTGACGGTAACCTTTAATAATGGACAAGTCTTTTCAGGCTTCATTTCAGTGAAACTTAATAGCTAGTTAGAGGAGTATAATGATGCGAAATAACAAACAAGGAATGGTAATGGTTTACGTTATTGTCTTTTTACTCGTTAGCCAACTCATCTATTGGGGCTTACTGAGACTGAATCAAATCAACTTAAGTCGGTATTTGAATTTTAATGATTATTACACAGCAAATATTCAAGAAGAACTTGTGATGAATTTATTGCCACTGATTGAACAGATGGACGCACAAAACTTAGAAGAAGCCATTAAGATGCGCTTTAATGAGCAGGCTATAGCTTATATGCCGAAACAAGTCTTAGATCACATTGATTCACACAAGCAATTTGGTGTCTTACAATTAACAGCTAACCAACAATACGAGCAACTATATGTCTATACTCAAGAGGTATTTCTGCAAGATGCAGCACTAGACTATTGTGATGCATTCAATGCCATCGTTTGTAGTGGCGTGATTACACGACCAGGTCAAGTTGAAGGAACCAATCCAGAACTTGAAGCTTTATGGAAGGCGACAGAGGCATCTATATTAGACCAAGGTTTCCGTTTGAGTAAAGTTGATGACTTCCTACGAACATATGATTGGACTCCAGATGATATTAGACAGTTACAAATACAAACTAATCATGGTATCACAAGCTACTCCCGAACAAATGGGGTTGAAATGCGGTCAACGGAATTAATGCCACGGAAATTTAGTCGACGAGAACAAAGTGAACAAATGCGATATAACTACTCTGTTCGTTGGAGGGGCTACCTTTTTGAGAGAGAGTTCACTGAAGATATTTAAGCCATCCCTTCATTTAAATTAATAACAGCAACAAGTTTAACATCTATGTTTTATTTGATATAATACAACTATTGATTTAGAAAGAGGGCAAAGTATGAATAATAGAATAACTGAATTAAGATTAGAAATGAAAAAACAAAACTTAGACGCATTTTTAGTAACAGCGCCTAAAAATGTACGCTACTTATCAAGCTTCACAGGATCAGCGGGATTAATAGTCATTACACCTGAACATGAATACTTTATTACAGACTTCCGATATACTGACCAAGCCAAAGAGCAAGCGAAAGGGTTTGATGTCATTATCCATCAAGGAAAAATATATGAAGAAATTAGCGAACTTCTTAACGCAGAAGACGTTAGAGCTATGGGAATTGAAGCTGATGATATGAATGTATCAACTTATTCTCGTTTAAGTGACTTATTCGAACCAATGTTAGTTCAAACATCTGGCGTCATTGAAACGATTCGTGAAGTTAAAAGCGAAGACGAAATTGAAACGATTCGCGAAGCTTGTGACATTACTGACCAAGCCTTTGAACATATCTTAACGTTTATCAAACCAGGTGTTACCGAAATTGAAGTGGCGAATGAATTAGACCGCTTCTTAAAAGGTAAAGGGGCATCAGGCATGTCGTTTGATACAATTGTTGCCAGTGGCGTAAGATCATCAATGCCTCACGGTGTTGCCAGTGATAAAGTAATTGAACACGGTGATTTAGTAACACTTGACTTTGGTTGCTACTACAAAGGTTATACTTCAGATATGACTCGTACAATTGCTGTAGGTGAAGTAGATCCGAAATTAGAAGAGATTTACAATATCGTCCTAGAAGCACATAACCGTGTAATTGCTGGAACTAAAGCAGGGATGACTGGTAAAGAAGTCGATGCCCTTGCACGTGATTACATTACCGAGAAAGGTTATGGACCAAACTTTGGTCATACAACAGGTCATGGGATTGGTTTAGATGTTCATGAAGGACCAGCGGTTGCTAGCCGAAATGAAAAACCATTAGTTGAAAACAATATCATTACCAATGAACCTGGTATTTATGTCTCTGGTTTAGGTGGCGTTCGTATTGAAGATGACTTAATTGTTAAAACAGACGGGGTAGAAAGTTTAAACCGTAGTCCTAAAAAATTAATAATTGTATAGCACTTTCTTAGAAATTCCGCTACAATAAGGAAAATGCGAACATAGATGAGTAAAGTATATAAAGGAGGGCTATTATGGCTAAAATAACCGAAGTACCATTTGAAACTCAAGCGAAAGAAAATTTAGGTGAAATTAAAATTACCACAGGTGTCCTAGAATCAATTGCCGCTCAAGCAGCAAGCGAAATCGAAGGTGTTGCCTCTAAAGTAACAGGCTTCCAAAAAGAAGTAGGAAACTTCTTAGGGATGGACCGTGACCGTATTAATACAAAAATCAAAACTGAAAACAATTCAATCGTTGTCGACGTTGAAATCCGTGTTCTTTATGGTTACTCAGTACCTGAAATTGCTATCGCAATCCAAGATAAAGTGAAAGAACAAATTCTATTCATGACTGACTTAGCAGTGACAGAAGTGAATGTTCACGTTATAGCAGTTGAAACTGAAGCTTCAGAATCAGACGCAAGTATTGTTGAAGAAGCTGTTGAAACAATTGGTGAAGCTTTTGAGTAAGAAAGTAGTGAAACGACGTGAAGTGCGTCAAGTTGTTGTCCAAACACTTTATCAGATGATTTCAGCTCACAAAGATTTAGATATCAATGAAGCTGTGGCTTATGCATTGGAAGCAGGCGTATTTCCTGAAGAAGGCTATGAAGGTATCGATAATGAATACTTTTATGAGCTCATCGAAGGGGTTCGTTCAAAAGAAACCGAAATTGATAAACTCATTGAACCTTATTTAACAGGTTGGAGTTTAGATCGAATCGCACGCATTGATTTAATTATTTTACGCGTTGCATTCTATGAAATCTTTTTCGTCTCAAAAGAAGAAGTTCCAAATAATGTAGCAGCTGACGAAGCGATTGAATTAAGTAAATTCTTTAGTGACGACAAATCACGTCAATTCGTGAGTGGTGTTGTTGCAAAAGTTTTAGATGATACAAAAGCCGAAGCAGATAACGAATAAGCACAAAACGCGATCCATTCAGTTGGATGGCGTTTTTTGCTATCTAATACTAAATATTATTCACATTTACGAAAAATGTATGAATAATATTTGCAGAAATGTCTCAAAGTAAAATAAAGAAATGTTCTGTGATATAATAAGGGTACATAAAAATTATAAATGGGGTATATAAATGAAAAAGAGATTACTATTATCAGCAATGATTGCCTTAGTCGGTGCACCATTAGCTCAACCAGTATTAAACTTTAATACAGATGGTATTCAACACGTTCAAGCACAAGAATTACAATTAGTTGCCTTAGGTGGATCATTAGATCAAAACCAAGCACAAAAAACATTACAATTGTTAGGTGCAAACGCTGTTGATTCAAGCAACATTATCTATGTTGATGGAACGATGATTAACCAATACTTACAAGACGGTTCAGGTCCAGGAACAGTAGTATACTCAAGTGCATACATCCAAGGTATGAACGAAGGCTACGGTGTTCAAGTTCAAATCGTCACACCGCAAAACATTACTGGCGTATCAGCAACAACTTACCAAAATGCTGCAATTACTGCCGGTGCACGTAACGCTCAAATCCGTATCGCAACAGTATCTCCTGTAACAGGTGAAGGAGCTTTAGCGGGTGTTTATGCGTTACTAGAGCAACAAGGTGTTGCATTAAATCCTGAAGATGTTCAAGTAGCTCAAAATGAAATTTCGTTAGTAAATGAAATTATTGATAGCGAAGGAGCAACGATTTCTGATTCACAAGTCAACCAAATGATTTCAGAAATCAAACAAGAAATTGTAAATACTAATATTAATGCTGAAAACTCAGACGTCAATGTTGATAACAGTGAAGAAACTAACACAAATATCAATAATATCGTCAACAACATTACAAACAATTACGGCGTATCTGATGAAGAATTACAACTTGCTTTAGAACAATTCGCACAAGAGTTTGCTAAAACTGAAGCGGCACAATCTGAAGATACAATTGGCCAACTTGAACAAAGTATCCAAGAAGATTGGACAGATGTGTTAGCTGGCTTAGAAGGTTCAGTTCCAGCTGAGGAATTATTAGCTGCTGAACGTGTGGACTTCTCGGACACTGAAACTTATCACCCAATCTTACAAGCATTCTCGGATGAACTATATCGAGTGATTGAAGCTGGTGAAGTTGTTGACCGTGTTTATAGCGATACATTTATCTTTGAAGCAATGTCTCCAGATTTAACATCTGAAGAAAAATCTGCTTTAAACCACTTAAGAACAGTAATGTATCAATACGCTGCGAACCAAGATGAATTTATTGCATCTGGTGAGTATCAACCTGGTTTTACAAGCATTAAAGAAAACTGGACAAACAAATTAAACGCTTTTGAAGGCTTAAAAGCATCAGATCCAGTTCAAGCAGAAATTATTTCACGCTTAGCGATTGCTACTGGTCGCGCACCGCAAGTGTATAACTATGTGAATCCAACTCAAGAAGGAACTGTTATTTCATTAGAAAACATGTGGGATAATCCAGCGGGCAACCAAGCTGATTTCACAATATATTCATTTGACGTTGCGACCGACGAGATGAGTGAATTAGATGTTGTAACGAATGAGATGGTTCCATTACAAGCTGCTTACGACTTTAACGCTATCTACGGAGTTTCTGTAGAGAACTTATACCAATCACAAGTTGAAATTCCAACAGACTACACTCTTCCTGGTTATGTTCCAGAAGAATCAGAAGTAGAAGAAACAAGTTCAGAAGAAGAGACAAGTGAAGATGAAGTTTCATCTGAAGAGTCACTTCCAGAAGACGTTCCTTCTGAGGAAGTTCCAGTTGAAGAAGAGCCAGGTGAAGACTTATCAGAAAGTGAAGCAACTGAAACGGAAGAACAATCTGTAGAGGAATTAACTGATACTGTTGAATAATCAACCAGTTAGATTCTCAATCACAATTCAATAAATAAGCATCGAACTTTAAATATTATTAACTCAGCTAATTTGCTGAATATAATATTTAAAGTTCATTTTTGTGATTAAAACGTATGTCCTAAACAATTCGAACGATATGGGCAGTTACTTACTTTAAATGTCGACTAAGATTGTTAGATTTTACGAATTCAGTTATACTGAGTCTACGAATTAAAGTGACCGATGGGTTTTATAGATATCGGTTAATCTAGAATTTAAATTGCAGAAAGAAGGCGATACAATGTCTAAAACTCTAGTCTTAGATGGAAAGCAATTATCGTTACAACTACGTGAAGAATATAAACATGCGGTAGAAAAGCTGAAGGGAAAGCATATCATCCCGAAATTAGTCGTAATTACTGTTGGTGAAGATCCAGCAAGTAAAATTTATGTTGGGCAAAAAGAAAAAACGGCTCAATATATTGGCTTTGATTTTGAGTGGCTCACTTTAGAAGATTCGATTACTCAAGCTGAATTACATGAAACGATTGAAGGGTTAAATGATGACCCAACAGTCACTGGGATGATTGTTCAATTCCCACTACCAAAACATTTAAGTCAAGTGGCAGTCACAGAAGTTATTCGACCAGATAAAGACGTTGATGGCTTTCATCCTTATAATATGGGGAAAATTGTCGAAGGCACTGGCGATTTATATCCTTGTACACCAAGAGGAATTTTACGTTTACTTGACCGTTACAATATCGATATTAAAGGGAAAGACGTTACTGTTGTAGGTTACAGCCAAATTGTTGGAAAACCATTGTCGATTTTATTAGCTAATAAAGGCAGTACTGTCACAATTACACATCTCTTAACGCGAGAATTGCATCAACATTTAATTCATGCCGATGTTGTCATGGTCGCTGCCGGTTCACCGCATCTGGTGAAAGAAGAGGATTTAAAAGAGGGCGCGATTGTCATTGACGTTGGGATTAATCGTTTAGATGATGGGAAACTCGTCGGGGATGTTGAATATGAAGGGGTATTTGATAAAGTGAGTGCCATTACTCCAGTACCTGGTGGCGTTGGTCCAATGACGGTAGCGATGTTAATGGAACAAACGATTCTATGTGCCTGCATTCAACATGGATTAAATAGCGAGGACTATATAGACGGAGTTAGTTTATGAGTGAAAAAAACCAAGAGTACTTAACAGTACAGGCGTTAACCAAATATATTAAAAGAAAATTTGATGTCGATCCACATTTACAACGAGTGTTTGTTGTAGGAGAGGTTTCAAATTTTCGCTTGAGACCCAATTCTCATCAATATTTTAGCTTGAAAGATGAAGGAGCAAGAATTAGTGCAGTGATGTATCGTTCGGCTTTTCAACGCGTCAAGTTTAATATTGAAGAAGGAATGAAAGTATTCGTTACCGGAAAGATTACTTTATATGAACCCTCTGGCGCATATCAAATCGTGATTGATAGTATTCAACCAGATGGTATTGGTGCTTTATATCAACAACTTGAACAATTAAAAGAAAAATTCAACAAAGCCGGTCTATTTGATCGATCTAAATTACCAATTCCACGCTTTCCTAAGAAAATTGCAGTTATAACGAGTCCAAGTGGAGCAGTAATTAGAGACATTATTACGACCATCAATCGTCGCTATCCCATCGTTGAAATCACTGTCATTCCAACCAGAGTACAAGGGAAAGAAGCCGCTGGAGAAATCGTGACAGCCTTCAATAAAGTGAAAGATAGACAAGACGAATTTGACACAGTCATTGTTGCACGTGGTGGAGGTTCTATTGAGGACCTTTGGTGCTTTAATGACGAGCAAGTCGCGATGGCTATTCTAAATTGCCCGATTCCAGTAATATCTTCAATTGGTCACGAAACAGATACAACCTTGTCTGATCTTGTGGCTGACATTCGAGTTGCAACCCCAACTGCTGCGGCTGAAATTGCTGTACCAGTCTTACAAGAAGTATTAACTTACTTAACTCAGATAGATGAGCGCGTATTTTATTCAATGAATCAACGCATTCAATATTTGCGAAAGTATTATGAGCGCTTTGCCCAATCTTATGTTATGACTCAACCTGAGAGATTATATCAACCATACATGCAACAGCTAGACTTAGCGGTCGAAAGATTGAATAATAACAAAGATATTTACTTTACAGAGCAAAAAAATCAAGTAAATGTGTTGAAACAACGACTGTCCTTACAACAACCGCAAGGGCTTATTAATCAATATCAAAAAGATTTAACGGCTTTTACGAAACAATTAAATCGTAATATGGAACAATTTCAATACAATAAGAAAGTTGTCTTTGGCAATCTCATGCAATTGCTTGATGCATATAGCCCATTAAAGAGCGTTCAAAGGGGTTATGCTGTCGTGACATCAAAAGATAACATTGTAAAACATATCACTGAAGTTGAAAAAGATGATATGATTAAGGTGAATTTAAGTGATGGACAAATCGAAGCGCAAGTAACAAAAACATCCACAGACAATATATTTCAACAGCTTTCTGATACAGAGAAGGAGTAAACAATGGCAAAAACAAAACAACCAGAAAATTTCGAAGAAGCATTACAAGAATTAGAACAAATTGTATCTCAACTTGAAAAAGGCGATTTACCTTTAGAAAAAGCGTTAGAATCTTTCCAACGCGGTGTAGAATTAAGCCAATATTGCCAAAAATCTTTAACTGATGCAGAAAGCACAGTCGCTAAGATGATGACAGACAAAGGCGATGTTGAATTAGATAGAGAGGTTATGAATGATTAAGCAAGATTTAAACGATTTAAGAAATGTATTTGAAACTGAATTAGACAAACATATTCGCCTTCTTCAAACTCCGATTGAAATGTTAAAACCAATGATTTATTCATTAAAAGGTGGCGGCAAACGACTACGTCCGTTACTATTACTGGCTATCTTAAACGCAGAATCAGAGAAACATATGAAAAAAGGAGCAACTACAGCGGTTGCTTTAGAATTTATTCATACGTATTCTTTAATTCATGATGATTTACCAGCGATGGACAATGATGACTTGAGACGGGGTCAACCAACCGCTCATATTAAATTTGATGAAGCGACAGCTATCCTAGCAGGGGATGCATTATTAACGGATGCATTCAGTTTAATTAGCGACGATTCAAAATTAAAGAGCAAGCAAAAAGTAAAAATTATTTCTTTACTGAGTTCTTCCGCAGGTTCACACGGGATGGTCGCAGGTCAACTAGGGGACATGCAAGCGGAGAATAAAGAAATTACGTTAGAAGAATTAAATCAAATTCATGAATTTAAAACGGGGAAATTATTTACCTTTGCGACACAAGCCGCAGCCATTATTGGAGAATTCAGTCCTGAAGTTGAAGAGTTATTAGTAAACTTTGGTGAAACTTTTGGCGTTTTATACCAAATTCACAATGATTTACTTGACGTGATTGATGACAGTACGTTATCTGGAAAAGGACATTCAAGTGATGAATTTAACAAGAAATCAACCTATCCAAACTTACTTGGTTTAGAAGAATCAAAAGAAGTTTTAGGTCAAGAACGCGAAAAAGCTGAAAAAATTATTGAAAAAATTACTAAGTTGAGTGGAACGGATTACAGTATTTTAAATAAATTTCTCTCATTTACAGATATAGACTAAGGAGTCATATGAAAAAAGAACGATTAGATAAATTAGTGGTTCAATCTGGACTAACAGACACACGTGAGCAAGCGAAACGCTTGATTATGGCAGGGCAAATTTATGATGCGAATAACCAGCGCTATGATAAACCAGGTGAGAAGATTGATATTACAAAAGAGTTGCATATTAAAGGAAAGACCATCCCATATGTGAGTCGCGGAGGCTTAAAATTAGAAAAAGCGATTAAACATTTTGGTATCGATATGACTGATCATATCTTACTTGATATAGGTTCTTCTACCGGTGGTTTTACGGATGCAGCCTTACAAAACGGTGCAAAGTTAAGTTATGCCTTGGATGTAGGCTATAATCAATTAGCTTATAAATTACGTCAAGATGAACGAGTGGTAGTGATGGAGCGTCAAAACTTCCGTCATTCAGTGCCTGAGGATTTCACGGAAGGAACGCCAACAATCGCGAGTATTGATGTCTCGTTTATTTCACTCGGATTAATTTTACCACCACTTATTCCAATCTTAGAACAAGACGGATCGGTATTAGTGCTTATTAAACCACAATTTGAAGCAGGACCAGAGCGTGTCGGTAAAAAAGGGATTATTAAGGATATGACTGTTCATAAAGATGTCTTACATGAAGTCATCGATATGATGTGCCGTATCGGCTATACCATCGAGAATTTAACTTATTCACCAATTACTGGTGGCGAAGGAAACATTGAATTTCTCGCCCATATTAAAAACTCAAAAGAATTGAACAATGATAGTAAAGCAAACATAAATATTGAAGAGATAGTGCAAACAGCACACGATAATTTATAAAAACCAATGGGGTGAAGTTATGCTACAAAGTTTAACAATTGAGAATTTTGCGATTATTGAAGCAGTGAATATTGAT
The DNA here is from genome assembly GCF_045528645.1 of Ruoffia sp. FAM 20857. Classification (NCBI taxonomy): domain Bacteria; kingdom Bacillati; phylum Bacillota; class Bacilli; order Lactobacillales; family Aerococcaceae; genus Ruoffia; species Ruoffia sp. FAM 20857. The sequence goes on along the minus strand of NZ_JBGQRB010000025.1, from coordinate 17,088 downwards.
TTTACCGAAGGGATGACGGTTCTTTCAGGTGAGACAGGAGCCGGGAAATCAATTATTATTGATGCCCTAGGTATTCTTTGTGGTGGTCGTGGGTCAAGTGGTTATATTCGACACGGAGACGATAAATTATTAATTGAAGGCTTATTTACTTTTGAGCAAATACCTGAAGACTTAGAAGATGTCCTAGTCGAATTTGGATTAGAGGTTAATATAGCCATGGATGGTTTGATTATTCGACGAGAAATTAATAAATCAGGGAAAAATACCATTCGAATTAATGGTCAATTAGCTAACGTCACCTTACTCAAAGAAATAGGGAACTATCTCGTAGATATTCATGGACAAAATGAACATCAAGAATTGTTAGACCGTACAAAGCATTTATCTTTATTGGATAATTATGGCAATAAAAGAATTAAAAAAGAGTTGGAGAACTATCAGAAAGCTTATATGACTTATAGCCAACTTCGTAAAGAGTGGCTAGATGCTCAGCAATCTGATACGAATGACCGCCAACGAGTAAACTTCCTTGAATTTCAAATTAATGAGATCGAAGAAGCGCAAATAGTTATTGGTGAAGATGAGGAACTCGAAGAGATGAGTAAACAATTGCAACACGCTCAACAAATTAATCAAAATATGAGCACTATTAATAGTTTACTTAGCGAATCAGATCAAAGTGTCATCACGCAATTAGATCAAATCTTGTTACTATTAGAAGAGATTAAAGATTATCAACCCCAACTCTCAAACATCCATGACAGACTCTCGTCATCTAAATATGATTTAGAAGAATACAGTCATCAATTGGCCGCACTTGATAATGACTTCGATGAAGAAAATCAAACCATTGATCAAGTTGAAGACCGATTAGGCGAATTAAGTCGCTTAAAGCGAAAGTATGGGATGGAATTAAGTGAGATATTAGATTATTTCAACCAAATATCTGAAGAAGTTTATCAAATTATTCATCGGGAAAGTTATCTTGCTGAACTTGAAGCTCAATTGAGTGAAGCTTATCAAAGTGCGTTAGATAAAGCTAAACAACTTAATGACAAAAGACAATCCATTGCCCAAGATTTAATTTCAGCTATTGAAGCAGAATTAAAAGACTTGTATATGGAGAATAGCCGCTTTACAGTTCGATTTAGTGAACCTAGTATTGATACTGCTTTAAGCATGGTTAACATCGATGAAAATGTGAGATTAACACCAGCTGGATTTAATAGTGTGGAGTTTTATGTCGCAACTAACCTGGGAGAAGATCAAAAACCATTAGTTCAAGTCGCTAGTGGGGGAGAGTTATCGCGTTTTATGTTGGCATTGAAGACCGTATTTAGTCGCGAAACATCACCCAAAGTGATGGTATTCGATGAGATAGATACTGGAGTCTCTGGCCGAGTTGGACAAGCCATCGCTGAAAAGATTCGCGAAGTATCCCAATACCATCAAGTATTTTGTATTACACATCTCCCACAAGTAGCAGCGATTTCGAATAAACAATTGTATATCTTTAAGCAAGTCGAAGATCAAAAGACAGTCACAAATGTGAAGCAATTATCACCGAATGAACGCATTGAAGCCATAGCACTCATGCTCTCAGGAAGAGATATGACTCAAACATCACTTCGTATGGCTAAAGAATTATTAAAAGAATATCACCCAATGAAAAAGTAAGTATAAAGGATAATGTACATGGATTTAAAATCAATATCGATACTCGTCATAGCAGGACCTACAGGTGTAGGAAAGACGCAACTGAGTATTAATTTAGCGAAAGAATTTAATGGTGAGATTATCAATGGCGATAGTCTGCAAGTGTATAAGCACTTAGATATCGGAACAGGAAAAATTACGCCTTCTGAAATGGACAGCGTTCCCCATCATATGCTTGATATTCTTGAAGTTTCAGAACCTTATAACGCAAGTGAATTTAAACATGAAGCTACAAAATTAATCAAAGAAATTCATCAAAGAGGGAAACTACCAATAATTGTCGGTGGAACAGGACTCTATTTAGAAGGCTTGTTATACGACTTAGAATTTGGGAGAGACGATAGCCAAGATGAGGTAGTTCGAAAAGAGTTAGAAGAACAAGCGTCAGAATTAGGTGATTTAGCCATGTGGAACCGATTGAACGAACTCGATCCAGAAGCAGCCAGGAAAATCCCATACCAAAACGTTCGTAGAACCATTCGCGCGCTTGAGGTTATTCAAGTAACGGGAAGGTCTTTTTCCAGTCAAACAGGACACGACACAAAAGAATCGGTATTTAATGAATGCTTATTAGTATTAAATCGCGAACGAGAAGCATTATATGATAGAATAAATTTAAGAGTGCATGAAATGGTCAAAGCCGGCTTAGAAAACGAGGCAAAATGGTTATATGATCAGGCAGAAGGTGCCGATTGGCAAAGTGTGAAAGGTATCGGCTATAAAGAATGGTGGCCTTACTTCAATAATCAAATGGATAAAGAAGAAGTCATTGAAACAATTCAACAAAACTCCAGACGTTATGCCAAACGACAATTAACGTGGTTTAGAAACCGTATGAAGCACCCACAATGGATCGATATGACGAATGAAGAACGCGCAATAAACGAAGCTTCACGTATAGTGAAAGAACATATAGAGAATAATTGAAAGGTTGATAAAAAAATATGATAGAGACTGAAAATCACCCCGAGAGGGTACTTATAGTCGGAGTACAAACAGAAAACATTTCAGATTTAAAATTTGAAACGATCATGAAAGAAATGAAGGCACTAACTGAGACAGCTAATGGTCTACCGGTTGGAGAAATCACTCAAAAATTAAGACGCATCGATCAGAAATCCGTCGTAGGTAGTGGAAAACTAATGGATGTTCGTGATTTTGTCATTAACTCTGATATTGATTTAGTTATCTTTTTAAATAGATTATCACCAAACACAAATATGTATTTAGAAGAACAACTTGACGTAAAAGTCATTGACCGTGTACAATTGATTCTTGATATATTTGCTCAAAGAGCGCGAAGCCAAGCAGGGAAACTTCAAGTTGAACTAGCTCAATACCAATATTTACTTCCAAGAGTCATCGGACAAGGGACATCATTATCTCGACTAGCCGGTGGGATTGGAACTAGAGGACCCGGTGAGACTAAACTAGAACAAGATCGTCGTGTCATTCGAGGTCGCATTCATACGATTGAGAAAGACTTGAAACAATTGGAAGAACACCGTGAAAGAACGCGTATTAGAAGACAGTCAGGGCGAGAATTTAATATTGGTCTAGCAGGTTATACAAACGCAGGGAAATCAACCTTGTTACGCGAATTAACTGAAAGTGAGACGTATGTTCAAGACCAATTATTCGCAACCTTAGACCCTTTAACGCGTAAGTTAGAAATTAACGGTCATGATGCCTTCACTATTACAGATACGGTAGGTTTTATTGATGAACTACCTACAGAATTAATTCATGCATTTAATTCAACATTGGAAGAGATTCGCTTTGTGGATTTATTAATCCACGTCGTAGATGCCTCTCATCCAGCAAGCAATATGCATGAAGATACCGTCGTAGAGTTGTTAAAAGAGTTAGATATGTATCATATCCCAGTCTTAACTGTCTACAACAAGATAGATAAAGCAGATTCAGGTTTCGAACCGACATTGCAACCAAACGTAACTATCTCTGCACTGGACAAAAAAGGTATTGAAACTTTAAAACAAGCGATTTGGGATATCTGTATATCGAATGCAGAAGAATTCCAAGTAGAAATTCAACCTGAAGAAGCAGAATTATTAGCGCTATACCGACAAAAAACTTTAATAAAAGACATTGAATTTAATGAAGAATATCAGTATTATATACTATCGGGATATCGACGACGTCTAACTGATATAAGAAATGAGGAATAATATGATAACAATGAAAGATTTTGTTCCTGAAAAAGAACCAATCTTAAGAGAAAAAGCTAAGCCAGTAGAGTTTCCAATCAATGAAGAATTGAAAGAGACAGCTGTGGCTATGAGACAATTCTTAATAAACAGCCAAGATTCAGAAACGGCTGAAAAATATAACTTGCGTCCAGGCGTAGGAGTAGCAGCACCACAAATTGGTATCGACCAACAAATATTTGCTGTATATCTAATGGATTATGATGAAGAGGGAAATGAAACTGAACCTCTGATTGATGAAATCTTTGTTAATCCAAAAATCATAAGCCATGCGGTTCAAAAAGTAGCGTTGAAAGAGGGCGAAGGCTGTCTCTCAGTTCCTCGCGAAGTACCAGGAATCGTTCCAAGACCTAAACGTGTAACGGTTAAATATAATGATTTAGAAGGTAACGAAAAGAAAATTCGTTTAAGAGATTATGAAGCGGTGGTTGTACAGCACGAAATTGATCACATAAAAGGAATCTTATTCTACGATCATATTGACGAAAAAACACCTTGGGAACCAGATGAAGATACAACATTGATTTAGTGAAAAATATCGACAACTCTTTTAATATTGTTATTGACAATTCAGTCAATCATGGGCTATACTATAAGAGTTGTCAGTATTGATTTGGTCTAGTAGCTCAGCTGGATAGAGCATTCGCCTTCTAAGCGAACGGTCGCAGGTTCGAATCCTGCCTAGATCGTACAGAAACATTGATATGACGCGCATTGTATCATGACGTTCTAACTGGGGGTAAGTTGTTTTATGAAACCCCCCCTAAAAGTCGGCTATTATAAGCTTGTCGTATCATGCTGAAATAGGATTATATTGTTGACTGAATAAACCTCTTACTTACTAAAGTAGGAGGTTTTTTTGCTTTTAAAAAATTTTAGATAGAACATCTATCTGAGAATAGTAACATTTTCCCGAAAGGTGTATAGTAGTAATTATCAAAAAAGGTAGGTGATCGGCATGGAATATAAACTCATAACTAAAGACGAAGAAGCAGCATTGAATTTACCGAATGAGCCGGTTGAATTATATGGCAAGTTAGTTGTTTCATTAAATAAGAAACAATGGACTTATAAAGAAGAATTGTTCGAGCAAGATGAAGAACAAACTTTTCCTGAAGAGAACTATATATATGAAGAGATTGTTGTAAAAGGATTTGCGATTGGAGCTTTTCAAGATTCAAAATGTGTCGGCTTAGCTGTCTTTGAACATCAATGGAATAAGTATATGTACTTAGCTGATTTAAAAGTAACAAAAGAATATCGCCGATTTGGACATGGTCAAGAGTTAATTAAACAGGGCTTCATAGAAGCTCAAAGTCTAGGTTATAAAGGCTTATTCACTATTGGACAAGATAATAATTTAGGCGCTTGTAAATTTTATTTAAATCAAGGTTTTGAGATAGGTGGCTTTAATAATCGCGATTATGATTTTACTCAGCAAGAGGGAAAATCAGATATATATTTCTATTTAAATGAGATGAGAAATTAGAGACCTTTATTAAAATATTTTCATAAAAGACAAAGCTGTGTTATAATGACTTATACGAAAAGAGGAGTGACACATAATGACAAATAATTATATGACGCGTGTTTATGACAAATTATCAAAAACTTTTGAGCATGAAACAGAATTTTTACAAGCTGTGAAAGATTTTCTTGATGCAATTGAACCAGTGATTGAAAAACATCCTGAATATGAAGATTTGGCAATACTTGAACGAATCACTGTGCCAGAAAGAATTATATCTTTCCGTGTTCCTTGGGTAGATGACCGAGGGAAAGTTCAAGTGAATCGTGGTTACCGTGTGCAATTTAATTCCTTAAATGGACCTTATAAAGGTGGTATTCGCTTCCATCCATCAGTAAACCAAAGTATCATGAAGTTTCTTGCTTTTGAGCAAATCTTCAAAAATTATTTAACAGGTCTACCAATCGGTGGAGGTAAAGGTGGTGCTGATTTTGATCCTAAAGGGAAATCAGACAATGAAGTGATGAACTTTACTCAAAGTTTTATGACTGAATTACAAAAATACATTGGTGCTGACGAAGATGTGCCTGCCGGTGATATTGGTGTAGGTGCACGAGAAATTGGGTACATGTTTGGACAATACAAACGCTTAAACGCTAAGACTCCGGGTGTATTAACTGGGAAACCTATTCCAGCTGGAGGGAGTCAAGGACGTGCTGAAGCAACGGGTTACGGATTAATTTACTTCTTATTAGAAATGTTGACTGAAGTGAATGAAACACTAGAAGGTAAACGAGTGATTATTTCTGGTTCTGGGAATGTTGCTTATTATGCTGCGAAGAAAGCCATGGAACTTGGTGGTGTAGTTGTTTCTTTTAGTGATTCAGATGGGGCAATTTATGCTGAAAATGGTATCGATTTAGATACGGTAAAACAAATTAAAATTGATAACCGTGGAAGAATTAAAGAATATATTGATGCTCATTCAGATGCTGAGTATTTTGAAGGTTCACTTTGGGATCATGATATTAAAGCAGATATTGCCTTACCATGTGCAACTCAAAATGAAATTAACGAAGAACAAGCCCAACGTTTAGTTGATAATGGAATTAAATTTGTCGCTGAAGGGGCAAATATGCCAAGCCATACAAATGCAGTAAAAGTATATAAAGAAAACAAATTATACTATGGGCCTGGTAAAGCCGCTAACGCTGGTGGGGTTGCGGTATCTGCGCTTGAGATGAGTCAAAACTCACAACGACTAAGATGGACAACGGAAGAAGTTGACGAGAAACTTAAAGTCATCATGAAAGATATCTTCAAACAAGCATTAGATGCAAGTAATGCTTATGACTTAGATCATGATTATGCTGCCGGAGCAGATATTGCATCATTTGAAAGTATTGCTAAATTAATGATTATGAATGGTGTCGTATAAGACACACGAAATAATAAGCTATTGGGTGAATTTTTCATCTGATAGCTTATTTTATTTTCAAAAATCTCAGGGACATTTTTCATATTTCCACACTTTAAATACGACCCAACACATATCTTCAACAAAATAAAGCTATAATAATACTTAAAACGATTACACAATATAACAATAATGATTTGAATAATCGCCATTCCTAATAGTTTCTATCGGCTTAAAAAAACTTTAAACTTTTATAGTTTGACAACCAAACTAATTTCATTTATTATTTGACTATCAAATAGTTTGAATATCAAACGAAGTTGATGAGAGGTGATAATGAGTGGATAATGGGACCGTTACAAAAATTAACGATTATTTGGTCCAAATATTTAATGAAGTACTATTAATTGAAGAAAATTCGCTTAGACAAAGTGAGTTTTCAGATCTAACTATTAAAGAGATGCATACTATTGAAGCAATTGGTCTTAAAGGAAATTTAAGTTCATCACAAGTAGCAGAGAAATTATCTGTCACTAAAGGTACTTTGTCTGTGTCCATACAAAATCTTGTGACAAAAGGCTATGTTGAACGGGTGCGTTTAGAAGAAGATCGTCGAGTTGTTAGACTTAAGTTGTCTAAAAAAGGAAAACTACTCTTTCGCTTGCACCGCAAATTCCATCTAGATATGGTAAGAGATACAATCGCAGGTCTAGATAAAGAAGAAGCGGAAATGTTAATTAAGGGATTAGGTAATCTACATAATTTCTTAAATGACATTAAAGAGAAATTGTAGAAAAGGAAGATGATATGAGTCGTATTATTGCTACAGGAGCGTATTTACCGGAGAAAGTTGTATCAAACACAGAATTAATCGAAGTAAATCAGTTAGACTCATCCACAGAATGGATTGAGCAACGAACTGGTATAAAACAACGTTTTTTTGCAAATGATGAAGAGACAGTGGCGAGTATTGCGACAAATGCCGTAGACGATTTACTTAGTAAACTGGATGAAGATATTCGACATGACATTAAGTTGATTATAGTTGCAACAATGTCTCAAAGAGAATATACACCATCGACAGCCAATAAAGTGCAGTTAAATCTGAATTGTCACAATGCCATTAGTTTTGATATTAATGCCGCATGTAGTGGATTTGTCTATGCATTGGATATTGCTGAGAAAATGTCAAAATCATTTTCATCTGGCTACACATTAGTGATTGGTGCTGAGAAGATGAGTCAGATTTTAGATTTCAATAATCGGGCTACGTCTATCTTATTTGGTGATGGCGCTGGGGCATTGTTAATTGCCAATGACGGCGAAGGTTTACCTGAATATGATAGTTGTTTGAATTCTCGTGGCGATGAAAATCTATCCATCGCAGTAGCTCCTAATGAAGAAGGAGATATTACTTTGACGATGAATGGACGCGAAGTGTTCAATTTCGTTCAAAGAACGGTTCTTCCGTCATTAGATCAATTTGTAAACAAACAAGAAACTTTAGATTATATCGTTAGTCATCAAGCGAATTTCCGCTTTATAAAGATGATGTCCAAAAAACTAAAGATGGATTTATCAAAAATACCATCGAACATAGACCGTGTTGGGAATGTATCTGCTGGAAGTATTCCAATTTTATTAAATGAAATGGTTGAAGCAAAACAAATCAGACTAGATGGCACTCAAAGTGTTGTTATGATTGGTTTTGGTGCAGGCTTAACATGGGGCGAAGTACACACAAAATTATAAAAATTATTGGAGGAAAATATTATGTTTGAAAAAATTAAAGAAATTATCGTGGATCAATTAGGTGTAGAAGAGAATGAAGTAACCTTAAAAACTAGCTTTGAAAACGACTTAGAAGCGGATAGCTTAGATATCTTCCAAGTAATCAATGAAATCGAAGACGAATTCGATATTACAATTGATACTGACCAAGACTTAAAAACAGTTGGAGATTTAGTTAGTTACGTTGAAGGATTAGACAAATAATTTTTCTCGTTAGATAAAGGAAGGTATATATGAAGACAGCCATTACAGAATTACTAAACATTGAATATCCTATTGTTCAAGGTGCAATGGCATGGGTTGCTGATGCAGATTTAGCGAGCGCAGTATCCAATGCTGGTGGATTAGGCGTTATAGGAACAGGACATGACCCTGTTGAATTAGTTCGAGAAAAAGTTGAATTAATGAAGTCAAAAACTGACAAACCATTTGCAGTGAATGTCATGCTTTTAAACGCAAATACCCAAGAGGTTGTTGATTACTTAATCGAATCTGGAATAAAAATCATCACAACAGGTGCAGGAAACCCTGCGAAATACATGCAAAGATTTCACGATGCAGGTATTAAAGTGATTCCAGTTGTAGCTTCAGTCGCTCTTGCGCGACGTATGGAGAAAATTGGAGCTGCCGCTGTTGTTGTTGAAGGGATGGAAGCTGGGGGACATATCGGTAAATTAACGAGTTTAGCCCTTTTAGCTCAAGTCACAGAAGTTGTAACGATTCCTGTCATTGCTGCAGGAGGATTCGGAGATGGTCGTGCTTTAGCAGCAGCTTTAATGCTAAGTGCTGACGGTATCCAAGTGGGTACACGTTTCGTTGTTGCAGATGAATCAAATGCTCATGATAACTTTAAGGACGCGATCCTTAAAGCAAGTGACATTGATACTGTTGTAACAGGTCAGATTACAGGACATCCAGTCCGAGTTCTGAGAAACCGACTAACAAAAGAATATTTACAAGTCGAGAAAGAAATCACAAGTCTTCCAGGTCAAGACTTTTCACGGTTGGAGCAAATGGCTCAAGGCGCTTTAAGAAAGGCCGTTGTGGAAGGCGATACAGTAGGTGGATCAATGATGGCTGGCCAGATTGCCGGTTTAATTAAAGAAAGACAAACTGTTAAAGAAATTATCGAAGATTATATTCAAGTAGCGAAAGAAACATATAAGGAAAAAGCAAATTATTTTGAAGCTTAATTGAAAGGGTGATTTTATGAAATTGGCTATTATATTTAATGGTCAAGGTGCACATTATGAAGGTATGGGAATGGGTTTTGTCGAAGCATTTCAAGAAGCAAAAGAAATCTTCACTCAAGCAGAAGACATCACTCAATTACCGATTCAAACGTGGATCAATTCTGATATCAATCAATTGGCTTTAACAAAAAATGCTCAACCTGCAATCGTTACAACAAGCTTAGCTATTTATGAATCGATTAAAACTAAACTCCCAGCCATACAATATATGGCTGGGTTAAGTTTAGGTGAGTATAGTTCTTTAATTGCCAGTAACATATTAGAACTTGACGAAGGATTAAATTTAATCAAAAAGCGTGGAGATATTATGTCCGCGTACTGTGAACACATCGAAAAGGATGCAAGTTACCTTATGGCAGCAGTAATTAATATGCCCATCGATGAAATTAAGACACTTGTTGAAAGTATTCATACTGAAGAGACGCCTATATATATTGCTAATTACAACTCGCCGACTCAAATTGTCGTCGCAGGCATAAAAGAAGCAGTCACTGCTTTTAGAAAAGAAGCAAAAAGTTTAGGTTATCGTAAGGTCATACCTTTAAAAGTAGAAGGACCTTTCCATACTCCGATTATGAAAGGGATGCAAGCAGACTTCGAAAAAGTACTTGCCGACACAAACTTTCAAGTAGGAACAGTTCCAGTAATTAGTAATGTAACTGTTGAGAATCATTCAACAGATCAGATTCGTACTTTATTAAGCGACCATTTGGTTAAACCAGTGAAATGGTTCCCAACGGTTCATCGCTTAAAAGAAGAGGGAATTACACATGTTATCCAAATTGGACCAGGAAATACCTTAGCTAAATTAATGGCGAAGGATGAATTGGCTCCAGAAGTTTTTGTAGTGGATAAAGTTGAAGATGTTGAAGAATTAATACAATGGTTAAGTAGTGGAGGGAAATAATGATATTAACATGTTTAATCAGCGGTAGCTCAAGAGGAATTGGTCTTGGCATCGCTAAACATTTAGCAGAAGCTGGGCATCAAGTAATTTTAAATAGTCGTAAACCAATTGCTGAGGAAGTACTTCAAGAATTTGCTGACTATGAATTGGAAGTAGGTCAAGCCATCGGAGATATAAGTAACTTTGATGGAGCGAAACAACTTGTTGAAGAAGTACGCGAAACCTATGGCAGAATCGACGTTTTAATTAATAATGCGGGTATTACAAGCGATGGATTATTCCTTCGTATGACAGAAGAAGATTTTGATAACGTGATCAATACAAACTTAAAAGGAACATTTAACTTAACAAGATTTGTATCACCGATTATGTTAAAACAAAAATCTGGGACAATTATTAATATGTCTAGTGTTGTAGGTGTAACAGGAAATCCAGGGCAAGCAAATTATGCTGCCAGTAAAGCAGGCGTAATCGGTTTAACTAAGTCTTTAGCGAAAGAGCTAGGAAGTCGATCAATCACTGTCAATGCGATAGCGCCAGGTTATATTGAAACAGATATGACTGACGCTTTGAGTGATAAAGTTAAGAAAACTATGTTAAGTCACATTCCATTAAAACGCTTTGGTCAAGTTGAAGAGATTAGTTCTGTCGTTGATTTCTTGATTACTAACCGATATATTACCGGTCAAGTCATCGAAGTTAACGGTGGATTACATATTTAAGGAGGATTCTATGAGAAGAGTCGTAATAACAGGTCTAGGAACTGTATCACCTATTGGTAATAGTGTCGATGCATTCTGGGATAGTGTATTAACAAATAAATCAGGTATTGCACCAATAGAAGGTTTTGATGCTTCTGAAACAGGCGTGACTGTTGCTGGCGAAGTCAAAGGTTTTGATGCAAGAGAAGAATTAGGAAGAAAAGATAGCCAGAGAATGGACAAATTCTCACAATTTGGTGTCGCAGCAAGTAAAGAAGCTGTTGAGATGAGTGGTTATGATATTTCAAGTAATCCATTTAATGTTGGGGTAATGGTGAGTTCAGGAATTGGTGGACTACATGCTATTCAAAACGGTATTTTAAAGATGAAAGATAAAGGCCCTAAAAGAGTTCCACCATTATTTGTTCCATTAACAATTGGGAACATGGCCGCTGGGAATATTTCAATGCAGTTTGGTGCACGTGGAATCAGTTTAGATATTGTAACAGCTTGTGCAAGTGCCACAAATGCGATTGGTGAAGCGTTTATTAAGATTCAAAACGGTTTATTAGACGCCTGTATCGCGGGTGGGGCTGAGTCAACGATTAACGAAATCGGAATCTCAGGTTTCGCGGCTTTAACTGCTTTATCTACAAATGAAGATCCAGCAAAAGCATCTCGTCCCTTTGATAAAGACCGTGACGGTTTTGTTATGGGAGAGGGAGCAGGGATTGTATTCTTAGAATCATTAGAATCAGCTCAAGCACGTAATGCAACAATTTATGGTGAAATTGTTGGTTATGGTTCAAACTCAGACGCTTATCACATGACTGCTCCATTACCTAACGGAAGTGGTGCTGGAGAAGCGATGAAAACTGCAATCAAAATGGCAGGAATTGAAGCCGAAGATGTTGATTATATCAATGCTCACGGCACAAGTACACCAACAAATGATTCAGGTGAAACGACAGCGATTAAATATGCTTTAGGAGATCACGCACATAAAGTACCAATTTCAAGTTCTAAAGGACACTTTGGACACTTATTAGGAGCAGCCGGTGGTGTGGAATCAATTATGGTGATTAAATCATTGCAAGAAGGCTTTATCCCACCAACTTTAGGTCTAGAGACACCGGACGAAGAATGCAATCTTGATTATGTACCTGGTGAAGGACGGAAACAAGATATTCAATATGCTTTATCAAATTCTCTGGGTTTTGGTGGTCATAATGCCGTCCTTTGCTTTAAACGTTGGGATGGTGCGTAATTTTGAATCAAGAACAATTATTATCATTAATCGATAAATTAGATCAATCATCACTCGCTTTCTTAAATTATGAAACAGACGATGTAAAACTCGTTCTTTCAAAAGAAATGCCTAATGAAGCACCGGCTTTCTACGGACACCAAGAAGAAAGTAAACTAGCACAAACAACGACAGTAGAGCAAGAAACAGCTCCAACCCAGATCGATGAAGCGAAACCAGTAACAAACGACATCGACGTTGAGGAAGGTGAATTCATTACATCACCAATGGTTGGGGTAGTATATTTACAACCTAACCCAGATAGCGAAGCATTCGTTAAGGTTGGTGACACTGTGTCAGAGGGAGATACAGTCGTAATTATTGAAGCAATGAAATTAATGAATGAAATTCAAGCGAACCATTCAGGAACAGTTGTAGAAATTCTTGTTGAGAATGAAACTGTTGTTGAATTTGGTCAACCAATTATGAGAATTAACTAGGAGGAAAACAATGACACTATTAACAGCAACTCAAGTAATGGAAATTATTCCAAATCGTTACCCAATTTTCTTTATCGATGCAGTGGATGAATTAATTCCGGGTGAAAAAGTTGTCGCACGTAAAAACGTGACAATTAACGAAGAAGTATTCCAAGGACACTTCCCTGGAGAACCTGTATTCCCAGGTGTTCTAATTGTAGAATCATTAGCACAAGCAGGCTCAATTCCATTATTATCATTAGAAGGATTTGACGGAAAGACAGCTTACTTAGGTGGTTTAAATAAAGTTAAATTCCGTAAAAAAGTTGTTCCTGGAGATGTATTACGTCTTGAAGTTAATATTAAAAAACTAAAAAGTAATGCAGGTATCGGAATTGGTAAAGCATACGTTGGAGATAAAGTTGTATGTGAATGTGAAATGACATTCATTATAGGGGCGAAATAAGATGTTTAAAAAAGTTCTCGTGGCAAACCGCGGAGAAATCGCGGTTAGAATTATACGTGCGCTCCGCGAGATGGATATTACTTCAGTGGCTATCTTCAGTGAAGCAGATCGGAATGCCTTACATACTGAATTAGCGGACGAAGCCATTTGTATTGGTCCAGCAAAATCTTTGGATTCATATGCAAATCCAGTCGCTGTCATCAGTGCTGCTTTAGCAACAGGAGTGGATGCAATCCACCCTGGTTACGGTTTTCTATCAGAACGAAGTGATTTTGTGACTTTATGTGAAGATGTAGGTATTGAATTCATTGGACCGAATAGTCATATTATTGATGTTATGGGACATAAACAACATGCCAGAGATACAATGCGTAAGTCTGGTATTCCAATTACTCCTGGTAGTGCTGGGTTAATTTATTCAATTGAAGAAGCCCGTGATATTGCACTTGATATTGGATACCCTTTGATGATTAAAGCCGCAGATGGTGGTGGTGGTAAAGGGATGCGCCGTGTAGAAGACGCTTCACAATTAGATGCATTGTTTAGTCAAGCACAGAATGAGACGGAAGCAATTTATGGAAATAAAGACCTATATATTGAACGTATTATTGCTCCTGCAAAACATATTGAAGTTCAATTGTTAGGAGATAAATACGGTAACGTTATTCATCTAGGAGAAAGAGATTGCTCATTCCAACGTAACAATCAAAAGGTTCTAGAAATCTCTCCAGCGGTCAGTCTGCCCCTAGAGGTCAGAAAAAACATATGTGAAACAGCTGTAAAAGCAGCGGAAGCCATAGGCTATCAGAACGCGGGAACCATTGAGTTTTTAGTTGATAAAGACAATAACTTCTTCTTCATGGAGATGAATACACGTTTACAAGTTGAGCATCCCGTAACTGAAATGGTTACAGGTGTGGATATAGTAAAAGAACAAATCCGTGTAGCCATGGGTGAGCCATTAACTTATAAGCAAGAGGATATTCAAGTAAAAGGCTTTGCGGTTGAAGTACGTTTGAATGCAGAGAATCCAAGAGATAATTTTAGACCTTCCGCTGGTCACATTAATCAATTAATGTTTCCTGCAGGCGGTCTAGGTTTACGAATTGAATCTGCTCTTTATCCTCATTACACATTACCACCATTCTATGATTCAATGGTGGCGAAAGTAATTACGCATTCAAATACTTTAGAAGATGCTTTGAAGATAATGGAGCGCGCTTTATATGAAGTGACTGTTGAAGGTGTTGAAACAAATATCGACTTACTCGAAGCACTTGTAAGTGATGAATATATTAATTGGGACAGAGTGCATACGAAGTGGTTAGAAACCCACTATATGCCAAAATGGTTAGAAAAAGAAGAAAATACTGAAGAATAAGAGGTGATGTTTTGGCTTTATTTAGGCGAAAAAAAACAATAAGAATTAATCCAATTAGTCCCGCTGAAGTAGCCACACAAAGATCATCTATTCCAGATAATATTGCAGAAAAATGTCCACATTGTGATCGAATTATATTACAAAATCAAATTACAGAAGATTACTGTTGCCCACATTGCAGTGAACATCTACATTTTCCAGCTTATGAACGTATTCAATGGTTAGTAGATGAAGGGTCATTTAAGGAATGGGATAGCGATCTAAACGCGAAGAACCCACTAAATTTTCCAGGCTATAGTGCCAAGTTAGAAAAAGCGCAAGATAATACACAATTGAAAGAAGCAGTCGTCGCAGGTGAAGCAGAACTTGATGGTAGAGCAATAGCAATTGGTGTGATGGATAAACGATTCGTCATGGCAAGTATGGGGACAATTGTCGGTGAGAAAATTACACGGCTGTTCGAGCATGCGACGGAGCATAAACTACCTGTTATTCTCTACATTGCTTCTGGTGGAGCTAGGATGCAAGAAGGGATCTTATCCTTAATGCAAATGGCGAAAATCTCGCAAGTGGTTGCGAAACATCAAGACGCAGGTTTATTTTATTGTAGTGTGTTGACAAATCCGACCACCGGTGGTGTCACAGCGAGTTTTGCGATGCAAGGGGACGTAACACTAGCAGAACCTCGGGCAGTCGTAGGTTTTGCAGGGAAACGTGTGATTGAACAAACAATTAAAAGTAAATTAACGAAAGACTTTCAACAAGCTGAATGGGTATTTGATAATGGTTTTATCGATTCAATTGTACCAAGATTAAACCAGAAACAAATCATCAACCAATTAATCCAAGCTCATTCATATGAAGGTGGTGTGTAATTATGAGCAAAGCCTATGAAAAAGTCTTAAAAGCGAGAGATTTAAAAAGAATCTCAACCATTGATATCATTGAGAATTTAACTGATTGGTTTATTGAATTACATGGAGACCGTCATATGGAAGATGATAAATCCATTATTGGAGGTATCGGCATGTATGACGGGCAACCTATAACGATTATCGGTATTCAAAAAGGCCGTACAACCCGTGAGAACATAGAACGAAACTTTGGGTCAGTCGGCCCAGGCGGTTACCGAAAAGCAATTCGTCTTGTCGAACAAGCGAATAAATTTAATCGTCCAATATTAACCTTAATTAATACAGCTGGAGCACATGCCTCACCAGAATCAGAAGAGACAGGTATAGGGGAAGCAATCGCTCAATCACTATTAACTTTTGCGAAAGTTGAAGTTCCTACCTTATCGATAATTCTCGGAGAAGGTGGAAGCGGGGGAGCGCTAGCTTTGGCATTAACAGATGAAGTGTGGATGCTTGAGAATAGCGTTTACTCTATTCTATCTCCAGAAGGCTTTGCATCTATATTATGGAAGGATGCGAAACTGGCTTCAAAAGCAGCGGATGTCATGAAACTTACGGCAGAAGATTTACACGAATTAAAAGTCGTAGAAAAAATCATTTCAGAGATAAATCATGGAGTTCCTTTAAACCGAGATGTCATCTTAAAACGGACTATAAATGATATTAAAGCGAAGTTTAAGGAATTAAATCAGCTGGATGTAGAAACACGATTAGCCAATCGAAATAAACGATTTAGATCTTTTTAAGCGATAAAATAAATAAGTGTTAGTGAAATAGTTCACTGACACTTATTTTTTTGTGACAAAATAATTCGATTAGGTGAAATATAGGCGAAATGAATAAAAATATCTTATTAATTGCTAAAATAATAATTACTTTAGTATATTAAAAATAAACAGTTAACAATGTAGATGCAGCAAGTATTTATATGAAATTTTATGCAATAGATGACTCAAAACATTAAATAGAAACAATTTATAAAAAGAACTATAAACCTGAATAATTCATAGTTTTACTAATAGTCTTTCCTAACATTGATTTAATAGTCTTTAAAGTAATCTGCTTCATCACCCATTAGGTGATGAAAAAAGACCCCCTTTCTGATATGGTTAATTCACCAC
>NZ_JBGQRB010000024.1:0-33868 GCF_045528645.1 Ruoffia sp. FAM 20857 | reverse complement strand
AACCCGAAGCCACCGCGGTTTCCAGCAAGCTGAAGCAGAGCTATGGGAAATGTTTGGAACACTAGCAGAGAGCTGATTTTTTTACAGAAGGAATTCTTTATTTACACAAACTTCTTGACGCTCCCTTTTATATAGGTTAAAGTACAAAAAATATCATAATTTAAAGGCAATCTTTCTCAGTTAATTCATTAATTATTCATAAATAATCATGCCGGTTAAAAAAAGAACCGCATCTACTCAAAAAGTAAATGCGGTTCGACTATATTATACTTAACTTGTAATTGTTTGTGCGATATCAAACGCTTGTAACATGTCTGGCGAAGCATCATCAACACTAACGGTATCAACAAGCGCACCTTGAACTACAACACGGTCTATTAAGCCCGTATCACAAGTAATTAATGTTACACGGCCTTCTTCAGTAGGATAAGTAACTTCTACTGCAGTTGCTGGAACAGTATCTATATAATCTACTTGATAAACATAAATATTCTCTAAGTCAGTTAAGTAAATTGTTTGACCAATTTCAGCACGCATTAAAGGTTCAAATAACAATCCATCATTAATTGAGTGGTGACTTGCTAATGAATAGTTGGATACTCCCATCTCTTGATCAGGATAGAGCGTCCCTGCACCATAGAACATACCTTCATTTGATACACCTTTATAAATTGGTAAGTTCATTCCTAATTCAGGCATTGCGATTCCACCAATCGTAGGTAAATCACTTGGATTCACACCACTTGCTAAAACTTCTCGAGCATTTAAGGTATTAATATCTCCCCAATCATATGTTACGTCTACACTTTGGTTTGTCTCAATTTGTTCACGTGTTAAATTACCAACCGCGTTTTGAGTACTTCCTTGTTCAATTATGTAGTTTTTAATTGGATCTAAGGCTAGCAATCCAACTGCTACTAAAATTAAAAGGATACCAAAGAACATCCGTAACCCACCGCCACGCTTACGCTCTTTCTTTCTACTTCTTCTCGCTTCACGTCTTGTCTTGGGCTCTCTATTACTACTCATCTACTTACCTCCAAAAATTATATATTTTTTTAAAATCACATATCATATATCATATATCGAATTTATAATAGCACTTATTTGAATGATATTGTAGAAAAAAGCGCTAATTTAATAAAAAAGCAAACATTATTAGAAAAAAATTCATAACCATTGTTGTTTTAGTTTGATATTTTTTTGTAATCTTTTATAATAGTGATAATAATTGTTCATAAGGGAGTAACTAGGGGAATTGTCCTCGTCAGTATCAACATCGATAAGTAGTAATTAAGCTACTGGTACTGTACTTAAATAGTGAGACTTATGCCACCTGTATCGCATCCGCTTTATAGTTGGTATAAGTCTCTTTTTCAAGTAAACTAACTTATAACAAAAGAAATAGGAGGAATATTGTTAATGAAAGATTTTGTTGCCTATCGTGAATCGACAGATTCAATTGTCTCTAAACTTGACAGTAACGTTTCACAAGGTTTGAGCTCTTCTGAGGCACAAGCGCGTATTGAAAAATACGGTGCGAACGAAATTCAAGCAGAAGAAAATCGAACACTTCTACAAAAATTCTTAGATCAGTTTAAAGACTTTATGATCATAGTATTATTAGTAGCAGCTGTCGTTGCAGGTTTTGTTGGGATTGCTGAAGGTGAAGGTATTGCCGACTCAATCATTATTTTAATCGTTGTTATTTTAAATGCAATTATGGGAGTTTTCCAAGAACAGCAAGCAGAAAATGCTATTGAATCCCTAAGAAGCATGGCTTCTCCTGAAGCTCATGTACGCCGTGACGGTTCAATGAACTCAGTTAAAAGTACTGAATTAGTACCTGGGGACATTATTACATTAGAAGCTGGGGACGTTGTTCCTGCCGATGTACGTTTAATTGAAGCAAACTCATTACAAATTGAAGAAGCTTCATTAACTGGTGAGTCAGTTCCAGTTGTTAAAAGTACTGACACAATCGATGAAGAAAACGTCGGTATCGGTGACCGTGAAAACATGGCCTTCTCAAGTACAAACGTAACTTATGGTCGTGGTTTAGGTATCGTTACTGGTACTGGTATGGATACTGAGGTTGGTCATATTGCTAACATGTTAGCAAACACTGAAGGCCAATTAACACCATTACAACGTGACCAAGAGCAATTAGGTAAAAACTTAACAATCGCAATCATTGTTATTGCAGTATTAACATTCATCGTCGGAATTACATTCCAAGACTTTGAAATTACTCATATGTTATTAGTTTCTATCTCATTAGCAGTTGCTGCTATTCCAGAAGGTTTACCTGCGATTTCAACAATTATCCTTTCGCAAGGTACAAAATCAATGGCAAATCGTAATGCGTTAGTTCGTACATTACCTGCTGTTGAAACTTTAGGTAGTACAGAAGTTATTGCATCGGATAAAACTGGTACATTAACAGTTAATAAAATGACGATTGAAAAAGTATTCTATGATGGCGAGCTTCATAATGCATCAGAAGAGATTGCTCATACTAATCCTTTATTACGTTCAATTACATTCGCTAACGATACTGAAATCGATGGTAAAGGTGAACTAATTGGTGACCCTACTGAAACGGCTATGATCAAATATGCGATTGAGCAAGGCTTCGATGTTAAAAATGCAGTAAGCTCTGAACCTCGTGTAAACGAAGTACCGTTCGATTCAGACCGTAAATTAATGTCAACAATCCACAAAATGGAAGACGGTCGTTATTTTATAGCTGTTAAAGGTGCTCCAGATCAATTAATCCAACGTGCAACTAAAATTGATAACAATGGTCAAGTTACAGATATTACTCAAGAAAATATTGATCATATACTTAAAGAGAACGAAAACATGGCTCGTGAAGCACTACGTGTATTAGCTGGTGCTTATAAGATTGTCGACACAGTTCCAGATACAATGAGTACTGAAACTGTTGAGCAAGATTTAATCTTTGCTGGACTTATTGGTATGATTGATCCTGAGCGTACTGAAGCTGGTGCAGCTATCCGCCGTGCTCGTGAAGCAGGAATCCGTACAGTTATGATTACTGGTGACCACGCCATTACAGCACAAGCAATCGCTGAACGTTTATCAATCTTAGATCCTAACGAACCTAACAACGAAGAGCATGTTCGTACTGGTGCTGAATTAGATAATATGACTGATGACGAATTAGCGAAAGATGTAACTAACTTCTCTGTATATGCTCGTGTATCACCTGAACATAAAGTTCGTATTATTAAAGCATGGCAAGCAAATGAACGTACTATCTCAATGACAGGTGACGGGGTTAATGATGCACCATCTCTTAAACAAGCAAACATTGGTGTTGGTATGGGTATCACTGGTACTGAAGTTGCTAAAGGTGCTTCAGACATGGTTCTTGCTGATGATAACTTCGAAACAATCGTTGTGGCTGTTGAAGAAGGACGTAAAGTATTCTCTAACATCCAAAAAGCTGTTCAATTCTTACTTTCAGCTAACTTAGGTGAGGTTTTAACTTTATTCGTTGCAACTTTATTCGGATGGACAATCTTAGAACCAGTTCATATCTTATGGATTAACTTAGTAACTGACGTGTTCCCTGCTATTGCTTTAGGTATGGAGAAAGCTGAACCTCAAGCGATGAAACAAGCACCTCGTACTAAGAAAGATAGTTTCTTATCATTCGGTGTATTACCAAGTATTGCTTACCAAGGTGTACTTGAAGGCTTCCTTACTTTAGCTGTTTACTATATTGGTGAATACGTTCTAAAAGTAGAACATCAAACTGCTGAAACAATGGCATTCATTACACTTGGATTTATCCAACTATTCCACTCATATAACGTTAAATCAATCTTTGGCTCATTATTCAGTGGAAATCCGTTTGATAACAAATACTTAAACGGTGCCTTCATTCTTTCTGGTGCTTTATTACTTGGAGTAATCTTAATTCCTGGAATTAACACATACTTCTCGGTAACTATCCCTGGGCCTACTGAATGGGCAATTTCTATTGCTTTTGCATTCAGTATTGTAATTATCGTCGAGATTGTAAAATGGATCTTCCGTTCTACAGGCTTAGCTGATAAATACCAAAAGAAAATTGCTGAATAATTAGTAAGCAAAAATTAAAAGGCCGTTGAGCGTTGCTCAACGGCCTTTTTTATATGTGTTATAAAGTCTAAAGGAGCCAACTTATAAGATGAATATCTTTAAAGTGGACTCCTTTTATGCTTAATTATAATGCACTTCAACACTTTCGTGTTTACATGTCGATACTTGTTGCAGTTCTTTTAATATTCCCTCAACTTTATCTTCTGGACAAAGTGTTAAAACGGTTGGCCCTGCGCCACTTATGACAGTAGCATAAGCCCCATTCTTCACCGCAATTTCTTTAATCTCAGGAAACTCTGCAATTAATGGTTGGCGATATGGTTCATGAAATTTATCTTGCATCATCAACTCACCCATTGTTTTGTAGTCTTTTTTAACCATTGAAAGTAACATGACATTATTTAGAGCGTTTTGTTCGATGGCTGCCCCTTTTTCGTACGAATCTGGAATCGCTTCGCGGGCCACTTTCGTTGAAATCTCATAAGGAGGTATTGAAAGGATCAAACTAATCTTATCTAAGTTTAATTGATGATAAGCTAAGTAACCGTCTTGATAATATCCTACGAAAGCTCCTCCAGTGATACATGGTCCAACATTATCTGGATGCCCTTCAATCTTAGAGGCGAGTAAAATCTTATCATACGTTGATAATCCTAGTTGACAATAATGATCTGCTAACTCGATTCCAGCCACAATAGCACTCGATGAACTTCCCAATCCATGTGTGAGTGGAATTTCACTCGACATTTCAATAAATAAATCAGGTATCACCTTATTGTATTTCTTAGCAATATCAATGGCTGTACTAGCGACGAAATTCGCTTCTCCATTAGGTAAATCACGTAATTCTTCATCAAGAAATTCAAATTCCCATTTGTCACTCTCAGTTGCTTTAATAGATAAATATTTATTCACTGCCACTCCCATTGTATCGAAGCCGAGCCCAAGATTGGCACTTGTTGCTGGTATCTTTAATGATACATTGTTCACACTATCCACTTCCAATTCTAATCTTTAATTACTACGTATACTGCCTCAACTTGATGACTATTTTCTAATTGTTCTAAAGCATTCGCACTCATATCTTCAGTAAGGATAACTAATTCATCTTCTTCAGCTACAACTTTATAATTTGCGTCTAATTGAACTTCTGTTTGCCCTTTTGCAAAGCGAATAAAGTATGACGCTGCTTCTCCAGCTATGTCGATATTTGCATCTTCTTCAACAATTAAGTTTCCTACAAAACCAAACTTAGCAATATTCATCACATCTGAAACTACGGCTGAAGCTGTCTCTAAACTTCCTGCACCGGGTCCGTAGAACATTGTTTCACCAAATGCATTTCCGTTGACATAAACCGCGTTTGCTGCGTCATTTACTGTTGCAAGTTGATGATTATTTGGTAGTAATACAGGTTCAACACTGATTTGAACTTTGTCACCGTGATATTCACTCTTACCTAGTAATTTCATTGTCAGCCCGGCAGCTTGGGCGTATTCTAAATCTTGTACACTCACTTGACTGATCCCTCTAACTGGAATATCTTCAACATTTAAGTTTTGTTTGTAAGCGATACGAGATAGTAAGGCAATCTTACGTCTTGCATCCAAACCTTCCACATCATTGGTTGGATCCTTTTCAGCATAGCCTTTTTCTTGGGCGTCTTTTAATGCTCTATCGTATGACCAAGCATCTTGTGTCATCTTTGTTAGAATATAATTTGTCGTTCCGTTTAAAATCCCCATCACGCGATTTATCTTATTCGCTTGTAAACCATACGTTAACGCATTAATAATTGGAATTCCACCGGCACAGCTGGCTTCATAACCTAATTGCGCTTTATTTTCATCGCCAATTTTAGCTAATTCTTTTATATGAACTGCCAACATATCTTTATTAGCACTGACAACATGTATCCCATGTGATAAGAATTTTTGGTGAAGACTGAAGGTAAAATCAATCCCACCCATCACTTCAACAACTAATTCTACATCACTATTCAATATATCATCGATATTCTCTGTAACTGTCACATTTTGAAAATCCGCATTATGCTGGTTATTAATCGCTTTAGCAAACACATGTGAAATTTCAATCGGTTCATTGGTGAACTGTTGGATTTCCATTTGATTCTCTTGAATTACCTTTATTACTCCACTTCCAACTGTCCCCATACCTAAGATTGCAATCTTCATATTTAAATTCTCCTTAATTTATATTAGAGATACATTAAAATTTCCCTCATGCATATTTTACAACAGGTGGTATGAATTTGCCAATAAATAATGTATTATTATAATCAGATTAAAAAAAGAGGAGTAATAATACATGAAAGTTGCAAAGTTCGGCGGAAGTTCTTTAAGTTCCGCAACTCAAATTAAAAAAGTAGCAAATATTATTAGAAATGATTCAAACATTCGCTTTGTTGTCGTCAGCGCCCCAGGTAAACGTAATAATTCGGATATTAAAATAACCGACTTACTCATTGCCCTTCATACGAATCATTCGATCGGCATATCGACGACAAGTATCGAAAATCAAATCATTGATAGATACCAACAAATCGCTGAAGATCTTGATATTGATGTAACGATTGTTAAACAATTCCAAGGACAATTACATGATTTACTTCAAACGATTACGAATTCAGAACGATTACTCGATGCCTTAAAATCATGTGGTGAAGACTTTAATGCCCAACTAATCAGCCAATACTTTAACAAAATCGGTTTAGAAGCAGAATATAAATCACCAGAAGCTATGGGAATCTTTGTGACCGATGAACCCGGTAATGCCCAACTTCTTAAAGAATCTTATGCCAAAATCGCTGCACATAAGGACAGTGAGAAAGTTCTTGTGATTCCAGGCTTCTTTGGTGTATCCAAGCAAAGAGATATCGTAACTTTCTCACGTGGAGGTTCAGATATTACGGGTGCGATTATTGCACGTGGGGTTGAAGCTGACATCTATGAGAACTATACGGATCAATCACATATTTACTCAGCTCATCCAGGCATAGTAAAAAATCCTCATGCGATTAATGAAATTACTTACCGAGAAATGCGAGAGCTTGCTTATTCTGGTTTTGGTATTTTCCATGATGAGGCATTAACACCTTTATATGAAGTTCGTATTCCAATTCAGATTAAAAACACTAATGCTCCTGAAATTGTAGGGACTAAAATTGTTGTCGACCGTGGAGAGGTTAAAAAATATCCAGTGATCGGCGTGAGTGGAGACGAAGGATTTATTTCTGTCACTATTAAACGCTACTTACTAAACCGAGAAGTTGGTTATACACGTCGTCTATTACAAATTTTTGAAGACCATGATATTAACGTTGAACATATTCCAACGGGAATTGATGATATCTCAGTTGTTATGCGCGCAAATCAATTTGATCATAATAATATACTTGAAGAACTGCTTGAAGATATTGAACAACAATTCGAACCAGAATGGATTCATGTTGAGAGAGACTTAGCTATTATTGCGATTGTTGGCGAAGGAATGCGTGATACGATTGGTATTGCAAACAAAGCAACAGCTGCCTTTGCTGATAGTAATATCAGTTTACGTATGATTAACCAAGGAGCTTCTGAGATTAGTATGTTCTTCGCTATTCCAAGTAAAGACCTTAAAAAAGCTCTAAATAATCTTTACCAAAACTACTTTGAAAAATAATTCATACAAAAATGAACCTGAATGATGGCTAGGCGTTCCTAGTCAGAATCAGGTTCATTTTTTACTTACTATTTAAGATATTATAAGGGTCATAAACAATTTCGATATTTGAATGAGCGATATCACTCTCTAAAAGAATATGACGTACTTCATTTTTAATTTGTTCATGCGTTTGGACTGAATCAGATGTTGTACTAATTGTCATAGACATCATATGCGCTTCGCCGTCTAAAGACCATAAATGGAAGTGCGATAAGCCATTGATATTATCGATGTTTTGAATTTCTTCCCGTAGTTTTTTACTATCTATATTATCTGGCACGGCTTGTAGGAACAGTCTCACCACTTTCATAAATTCTGGAATGGTCTTATAAAGTATAAAGAGCGCAATCCCAATTGATAGTAACGGATCTAAAAAGTACCAATCGGTAAAGTGTAACACAACACTCACTACTAATACTCCTACCCAACCTAAGACATCCTCAAGTAAATGAAGCGACAAGATTGATTCATTTTGCGATGAACCTTTACTAATAATCCAAGCAGAAACCCCGTTCGCAGCAATTGCAAAAATCGCCAATAAGAGCATCCCTTGAT
The DNA here is from genome assembly GCF_045528645.1 of Ruoffia sp. FAM 20857. NCBI lineage: Bacteria > Bacillati > Bacillota > Bacilli > Lactobacillales > Aerococcaceae > Ruoffia > Ruoffia sp. FAM 20857. The sequence continues at coordinate 25,474 of NZ_JBGQRB010000024.1, read as the reverse complement.
AATTTACTGGTTCTGGATTCAATAGTTTTTCACCGGAGTGAATGAGCATCACTGCCGACCCTATCATCAGGACAACACTTGTGATCAGAGCCCCTAAAAGCGAGTAACGTTTATACCCATAAGAAAAAGTCGAGTCTGAGCCTTTTAAAGAAATTTTTTGGAAAAGCCAAGCGAGCCCGATAGATAAGGCATCTCCAAAGTCATGCACAGCATCTGCTAATATAGATGCACTATTAAATATGAAGCCAAAGATTGCTTCTAGTAAACTAAAGACAATATTAATACCAAAGACAAGCATCATATTGCGTACCGCTTGACTGCCACTAGTAAAGTCTACATCATGACTATGGTCATGACTATGATTATGTTCTTGTGAATGATGATGTTCAAGCTCATGATAATCAAGTGACTTTAAGCCTACTTTTTCATAGCTGAGTAATCTTTGTAAGTTCTCATAGCAAGTAATATCTTCAACTTCGATTTCTAGTTCTTCTTCATTCAGATGTATTTGTTCTTTATTTGGTAATTGCTTAATTTGATTAAATAATTTATTAGCGTGATCTTGATTACGAATGCCAACGAGTTGATATTTCATAATAAATGCCACCTTTCAAATGAATTTATTTTCATATGTTCATTATAAAGTGTATCCGTACATTTTTCAAGTAATATCAGTATCGTAGATATAAATAAATGAGATAATGATCACATCATTACCCCAACTTGAACTATTCTTTAATTTTATTCTCTTACTTGCCCATTTCCTTCGACTGTGTATTTATAGCTTGTTAATGCTTCAAGGCCCATTGGTCCTCTCGCGTGTAGTTTTTGGGTACTAATCCCCATCTCGCCACCAAAACCAAAGACTTCGCCGTCTGTAAATCGAGTTGATGCATTGACATAGACAACAGCGGAATCAATATCCTTTAAGAAAGCTTGAGCTATTGAATAATTCTCTGTAATAATTGCATCCGAATGTCCTGTAGAGTATGTTTCAATATGTTGAATGGCATCATCATAATCAGATGCAACTTTGACAGCGATAATGCTATCAAGGAACTCTGTTGCATAATCTTCTTCAGTTGCTACTTCAATTGTTGAATCAATCGCTCTCGCTTTGTCGTCTCCACGAACTTCAACTTGATATTCTTTTAAAGCTTCAACAAATTCTGGTAATGCTGTTTTGGCAATTGCTTCGTCAATCACTAATGATTCCAAGGCATTACATACAGAATTTCTTTGCGTCTTACCATTAATTAAAATGTTGCGTGCTTTTTCAATATCAGCTGTTTCATGAATATAAAGATGACAGTTCCCTACACCCGTTTCAATAACAGGTACCGTCGCTTGTCGCATGACAGCATTGATTAAACCTGCACCTCCACGAGGAATTAAACAATTAACATAGTCATTTAATCGCATAAACTGACTCGCAAGTTCACGTGATGGATTCGTAATAAGTTGAACAGATTCTGTTGAAAGTTTTGTTTCTTCTAAAGCTTTTTGAAGAACGTTCACGATTGCTTGATTACTCTCTAAGGCTTCTTTCCCGCCTCTTAAGATAACCGCGTTACCGGCCTTAATACATAAGCCTGTCGCATCCACCGTAACGTTGGGACGAGATTCGTAAATGATACCAATAACACCTAAGGGAACACGTTGACGAGAAATTTTTAATCCATCTCGGTTTATCCATTGTTTCTCAGTCACTAAGGTTGGATCGGGTAAGGCTGCCATTTGACGAAGGCCATTCGCCATTGCTTCCACTCGTTTTTCTGTCAGTGTCAATCTTTCTAGCAAAGCATCTGTAAGTCCTTTTTCTTTTCCGAGTTCAAGGTCTTTTTGATTTGCAGTAATAATTGCTTCTTGATTCGCAACTACTGCGTCTGCCATTTTTAAAAGAGCTTCATTCTTTTCTGCTTCTGTAACATGGCGCAAGGTTTTTGCTGCTGCTTTTGCATTTTTACCTAATTCAATTAATTTAGCATCCCATTGTTCAGTCATTATTAATTCTCCTTATTCTATGTATTACTTAAATAAAGTACCAATAACATCTCCTTCCAGTATTCTAAAGATAGATACCGGATCTTCACCACTTTTTATAATCATGGCTTGGTTTTGATTGAGTATTTTTTTGGCTGCTTTAAGTTTCGTAGCCATACCACCTGTCGCAAAGGCTGAACCTTTACCACTTGCCATTAACTCAATTTCATCAGTAATTTCCGCAACGTGTTCGATTAATGTAGCATCTGGATTCTCTTTTGGATTTGAATCGTATAAACCATTCACGTCACTCATTATAATGAGTAAATCCGCTTCACTGACACCTGCAACGATCGCAGAAAGTGTGTCGTTATCACCAAATTTTGTTTGATGATTTAACTCATCATCAGCAATCGCATCATTCTCGTTAATGATTGGAACAATTTTCTGCTTCAACAATGTATTCATTGTTCGCTTAACGTTGTAGTATGAGGTTTCAAACGTCACAACATCACGAGTCAGTAGAATTTGAGCTGTGTCTCGGTTGTAATATTGGAAGAAACGACTATAGTGCCCCATTAGAATACTTTGTCCAATGGCAGCCAAAGCTTGTTGTTCCTCAATCGTTTGGGGATATTCAGTTAAATTCAAATGACTTGCCCCTACTCCGACAGCTCCCGAAGTCACAATAATAACTTCTTTTCCTTCTTGGATTAATGTTGAACATACAAATGCCAATCGATCCAACTTCTTATAATCAATTTGGTTTCCCTCAAGCATAATTGAATTTGTTCCTATCTTAATCACAATTCGCTTGTAATTTTTCATAAAATCTCGACTCATACGTTACCTCTATTCTAATCATTCTCATCTAAATATACCAAATAACATGGTGAATTAATACCATTCTATTGAATTCATTCAAGTTCTTGTTTGATTTCCTCTAATAAGGCCTGACATCCTGCATAAACCTGAGTATAGGTTGTCTCAAAATTCCCTGTATAGTAAGGGTCTGCAATATCTTCATCACTGCCAATAAAAGAAAGTAACTTCTTCGTTTGCCCTTTTGCTTGGCCATTTGTAAATTTTTGGATGTTCTGCATATTACTTTCGTCCATACCGATAATGTAAGTCGCTTGTTTTGTATCATCTTTGTTTAGTGGTCGTGAGTACATACCACCAACTGAAATACCTTCTTGAGCTAATCGTCTTCGAGTACCCGAGTGTGTGGCATTCCCTTCTTCCCACGAACTCGTTCCGGCAGAGTCTACTGTAACTTTGTCAGTCAGTCCTTCTTCTTGAATCATCTTTCTAAAGACCGCTTCTGCCATCGGTGAACGGCAAATATTTCCTAAACATACAAATAATACGTGAATCATGCATATCCCTCCTTAAAGTTATGTCTAAACTCACTAAACTGGGGCAATTGCCCAATAATTTAGCGCATCATCTATCATTGTCTGTGCTTCAATCCCTTGAATACTAAACATTTTGTCTGGTGCATCATTCGGATCATTCAGATAGACTAATCCATCTTGATAACCTCGCATTAACATCACATGGCCACCTTGAGTAAATGTGCCTGGTCCAACTGATACGACAACTAAGTAACCATTGTCTAATAGATTCACCGCTGAGTAGAAATCATTACCTACATCCACAACTTCATAACCAAAATCTTGTCCAAAAGCTGAATAAATAGACCAAGACGTTCCTTGATTTGTCATATAGTATTCGTCTCCAGCCCAACGTGTAATTTCTTCAGGTCTGACTTTTGTGTTAGTAAAGTAACTATCTATCATTGCTAAGACAACCACAGCACAGCCATTTTCCCAAATTGTTTGTGAACCATCCGTACCATAATGTTTGTCCGCCCATCTTGGATCATTTTGGTTTAAATATGGTACATTATGCTGTCCAACATGTTGAATATCAATATAATTCGCAGGCTCTTCAGGGATAAAGACGTGCCCTAATTGTTGTAGGTCAACATCCGTTGCTTCTATATCCTCTACAATCTGGGATTGATTTTCAATTAAATAGTTTTCATTAACTTGAGCCATTATATAGTATGGTTGGTAATTAGTTTTGGCATCTTCGGTAATAAAAATAAAAGCTAACATACTTATTCCAATGATAATTATAAGTGCAAATAACGTTAAGACTAATTTTCCCGTACCAAAAGATTTCGCCTGTCTGTTCGTTTTCCTTGCCATTGTTACCTCCATCGGTTTATTTGTTTCTAATATATCAATGCTAATAATTGCGGGCATCAGCATATGGTCTGATATTTAGAAAAAGCTGTAGGAATTGCTTTGAACAATTCTTACAGCTTTAAACCTACTATCTATTGTTTAGCTAAATAAATAATTATATTGCATATCTTGACGTATCGCTTCACCGTCACCGCCAAGTAAATCAACTAAAGTATAACCAAATTCAAGGGCTACCCCCGCACCACGTGCCGTGACAATATTGCCATCTACAATTACGACAGCTTCTTTTTGATCAAAACCACTTGTCAGTTGATCTTCAAATCCTGGGAAGTGGGTAAATTTCTTACCGTCTAAGAGATTTGCCTTTTCTAATACAATGGGTGCCGCACAAATTGCTGCAATCTGTTGTTGGTCTTGATTGGCTTGTTGAAGAGACTTGATAACAAGTTCATTGTCACGTAGATTTTTCGCCCCTGGCATCCCACCTGGTAGCATAATTAAATTATAACCTTTTATAGGCTCTTCCAGAATGTGATCCGCTTTAATAATAATATTATGCGCTCCCGTTACTTCTTCTGTTAATCCATAAATATCAACTTCAAATTTCGCTCGGCGTAAAATATCTATCGGTGCAACTGCCTCAACTTCTTCGAAACCATTAGCTAAAATTACTGCAACTTTCTTCATTTATAACGCCTCCTATGTTAATTATTATAAAATAATTCAAAGACTTAATCTAATTATCTACTCAATTTAGTATTCTAATTCAGTTTGACCAAGAGCTAATGTCTTAGTATTCGGGATCAGACGAACTGCATTCTCATCTCGCCCTTGGACTACAAAATTCGCATCATCACTTTGATACTGCTTCTTTGCAATCTGTTTCAAGTCTTTAGTCTTATCTTGATTTAAACAATTAAAGATTACATTTAACGATACATCTTTTAATTCTGTCATCATATGATAATCCCCCATGCTGTCACCAAATAAAGCGATAGGTTGGCGGTTCTCATGCTTAGGAGCAATTAAATTCATTATCGCCTCTGTCTTACCGTTTTTTTTCGTAATCGGCGCCCCAGCAGTCATATAAGCTTTGATCTTACCTTCAGCGTCTAAATCATAATTCATTCCAATGACTTGCTCTTTTGGCACTTTGAATTGATATTCACTTGCTGCTGTTCTGACAACATCAACCGGACTCGCACTCACGACATAAGTCACAATACCATTCGCTTGAAAGGCTTCATATAAAGCAATTAATTCTTCTGGATAGATTAAACCACTTTGGAATTCACTACTGATTTGACCTGTTTTACCTAAAAACTCTTTAGGTGTTGAATAAATATGTTTCTCAGCTTTTTTATTCGTTGCTTCTTTTAGCATATCTTTTGTTAAGCTTGTTAACTCTTCAGGAGTGTAGCCTTTAAACCAATAAGTGAGCCAAGGTTTGCCTGCTTGACGAGTAAATTTACCATTCACATTGACATAATAAAAGCGAAGTTTTGCTTGGAAAGCTTTGTATTGTCCTGTTTCTTTGATAGCTTCTATGCTAGGTCGTTCACTTTTATCTTTTTTGATGTAGTGCTCCCACAGCCAAGTGTAGCATTGGATAATATCTATCGCTAACTTTCTTGGGGAAGTATGTTCAAGTTCCTCATCTAAGTTAGTATCCATATCAAATATGTCAGATATAATTATTTGTTCAAACTCTTCGGGAGTCATCTTATATAATAAGTGATCTAGCATGTAGATCATCAAATTATCTTCTACATCGCCAATAATACTTGTATTATCAAAGTCAAAAACAACATAGGGTTTTGCTTGAAAACTTGATGATTCGCTTGTTTTAAATTGGTCAATTAACTGGTTTAATCTGTTGTATACATATGGTTCCCATTGATGTTCTTGAAAGTAATATGTCATATTCTACTTTACCCCTTTTGATATTTTATTTACCTTTAAAGCTAGCCTCTTTGAAAAATAACGATACCGATAATCATTATTATCATACCAAAGACTTTGCCGGATGTTAATTCAATCATTTCTACGTTAAACCAACCATTCGTATTAATGATGAGCGCAATTAACAACTGTGCAACCATTAATATCATGAAGGAATAAACGGGTCCTAAACTCATCATTCCCTGTGCAGCAACGTATACAATTAATACACCAAAGAAACCACTTAAGTAATACATCTTGTTTACTGAAAGTAACTCTTCCACACTACCGTCTCGAACAAACATAACAATTAACAAACCTGCTAAAAATCCAACTCCGTGAACAACGGTTGTCATTGTCCAAGAACCCGTCTTAGCGCTAATATTCGTATTAAAGATACTTTGTAAAGCAATTAAGATTCCCGCAAATAATGAATAAAATATACCTTGAATCATTAGTCGACCTCCACATTGAATTTCTTACATCATAACCAATTTTCAAGCTAATTGATATAAAAACCAGTTTATTCACATTACTAGTGAATCGCTTCCAAGTATCATATAATAATAATTGAATACATACTTAACAATTCTATTAGGAGGTTAAACAAATGGTACAATTACAACATAAAAATACGCTACTGTTTATCGGTGATAGCATTACGGATGCTGGGCGTGGTGAATACTTCGGTGCGAATTTAGGGCAAGGTTATGTCAATATGATTGCCGGACAGTTATATCGTCAATATATTCCCCTTCAATTAAATATCTTAAATCAAGGGGTTGGTGGTGATAAATTGACCGATTTATTCACTCGTTGGCAAGTGGACTGCCTTGATTTAAATCCAGATATAGTAACGATTCAAATTGGAATTAATGATATATGGCACCGTTTGTCTGCTGGTATTCCCTATACAGAAACAATTCTCGAACAATATAAAGAGAATTATCGATATTTATTAAAGACATTGACTGAACGAGAGGTTCAAATTATTTTAGTCGAACCTTATGTATTACCATACCCTGAGGACCGCTTAGATTGGCGTCCCTATGTCGATATAATGAAAGAAGTAATTGCAGACTTAGCCGAAGAATACGGCGCAACGTTAGTGAAGTTAGACGACGCCTTAAATCAAGTTGGAGAAAACTTAGGTTATGAGACAATAACTGGTGCTGATGGGGTTCACCCGACAAGTCTAGGTCATGCCTTTATCGCAGATCAATGGTTAAGACATACTGGTTTATAAAATCCAAAAATACACCCGTAACTGAGGACGAATATCACTGCCTCTTTCACGGGTGTTTTTATTTGTTTGTGAGATTAACTTTCTGATGCTTCTGTTTGGGCGAGTGTCCATTCATTGACACGTAGATTTAATTCCGCAATGAACATATCTGCATATAAATCATCACTTACCATAACAACTAAAGAATAAATCGGTTCATCGTCTTGATAGAAAATACCACTATCATTTAACATGTTCTCATAACGACCATACTTTGTCGCCATGTCATTAACAAATAATGAAAATAATTGTTTTGGTGATGTCTGCATCATTAAATCACGAACATGAGCGTAAGTATCGTAAGTCGCAATCTTTTGTAGAGACAAGTTCATCATGTAAGCTGAACCGTAATTATCAGAGTAATAAACTTCTGGTACTTCATAAAAATCAACAAAGTCTAAAAGTCCTGTTCGGAAACTTCCAAAGTTATTTACGTAATAATAATAAAGAATGAGCGAAGCTGTATTATCAGAGTAAACAATAGCTTGATATGCCAGATCATCTAAACGATAATAGGCTTGTTTAGGATTTGCGGTAATCTCGCCTGCCCCATCTTGGTAATATTCTTCACTATATGGTAATTCTGAATCCCAAGTTAAGTATCCTTGGTTAATCAAGTCAATAAACATCGCAACCATCGGTACTTTATACATACTTGCGACAATAAATTGCTCATCTTCATTTAAATAATACGCATCATCCGTTTGTAAATTTGTATAAGCTAAACCAATTTGTGAAACATCTAAACCATATTTGGCTAATAATTCATACACAATATCCTCTAAAGATTCATATTCAGAATACGCAAGCGGCTCCATATCTAAATTTTCCATCGCTTCATAATCATAAATGTTGCTCTCTTCAGATTCATCTTTTTCTTCGGTCGCTTCTGATTCAGATAAGTCTGAACTCGAAGCCTCTTCAGCTTGAATTACAGGTAAAGTGATTTGTGTCATTAATAATGCACACATCATCCACAAAATTATATTTAGTTTGTTTTTTATTTTCATCTGTTATTTCCTTTCTATAGACAACAAGATTATTATAGCAGTCTACTCAGAAAAAAACATTGAAAATTGCATGACTAATTCATTTATTTATTAAGTATATTTATTCAGAAATATTATGGATCAATCCTTCAAATAAAGGAATATCTTTATAGATGATCCCGTAAGCAAAGGGGCGGTCTACTTTTAATTCAATCGGTTCTTCTTCAACCGGCGCCATCGTTGTTTCAATATTTATCTCTGTGACTGCCGCTGCACTTGTTCCTTCTTCATCCAGAACAAGTTCAACGCGTTGAAGAATTTGACTCAAAGCAGTTTCTTCTTGAGTAGTGAAAAAGTCGGTCTCACCCAAGTCTTCTTTAAAATTACTTAAGTCGAAAGCATCTAACGAGTTCGTTAAATCAAAGGAACCACTACTTTCAAATTTCGGTAAAGTTAAAGCGATTGTCTTGTTATTAATTTCTTCCTCTTGTTCTAATACCCATTGATACGCTTCCCACATGCTTTCATCATCTGCCGATTCATCAGGAATGACGATTAATAAGTTAGCTTGGTTACGATACGGAAGTAAGATAGCTTGGAAGCCGTCTCCTTCTAAGTAAGGAATACTTTCTTCCAAATGCATCATTGGAACAACTGTTTCATCATCGCGACCGTAAAAAGTTTCGTCTGTATTTAATTCTTCGTTAAACACATTTAACCAATTGCTCTTGAAATACAGTAAATTCATCATGACTATTTGTAAATAATCATTGGATGTCATCTCAGCGATACGTGCTTCACTATAATACGGATCAATCAGACCTTCCGTTAATTCAGCAATATCTTCATTCAATGACTCGTAGGTTGATGAATCTTGAAAATCAACTCGACTCGCTTCAGTCGCTAAATCTTTTGTATCTTCCAAATAAGTCGAATTCCATTTTAAATCTTCCCGACCTAAAAGATACGTTTTCGTATCAAAGATTGGTTCATCACCTTCGGTCGCTTCCTTTATAAAACTTGCCATCGAGGCAACATACTCATCTCGGTCCATCCCCTCTGGAATTAGAACTTCACTGAGTCGTTCTTTTTCTGATCCGGTTAAACCTGGTTCTAAGGTGAGTAAGGCTAAGTAATACGATAAGGGTGAGTAAAGCGCATTCTCTTCCACTTCCTCTGATACTAAGGGTCTAAGTTCCTGGGAAAAGTCTTGAATTTGTTGGGCTAAGTTTCCTTCAAAATCTCCTTCCACTTGTTCAGATGCCGAGACTAATCCCGGTGTCATCGTTGATACAGCGAGGATTACAACTAATAAATATTTACATAATTGAGATACCCTCTTTAATAAATTAAACATATCAAACTCCTTTCATAATTTGTACAGTGTGACTTATTTCAGTATAAAGAAATTTGCATCACAGTCACTGAATATCACTCCTCAGTCATTGGAGTCAGTTCGCCGTCTTCTACTACTAACAACATTGTGCCGCCTTCTGAAATTGATGGAATCATCAATTCAATGCTTGCTTCTCCCGATTCAATTGCCTCCGCAGTATAGGTGAGGTCACTATAATAATCAGTTATTGCTGCATCTTCTGATGATACGGGTAAGTTTATTGTGTGTGAATCTTCAGATAAGTTAAAGATAATATAAACTTGTTCCCCTTCAAGCTCTCTAGTCACGATTGTCCATTGATCTTCTAATGACTGACCATAAACTTCTCTAGAACCACGAGCTAACAATTCAGAATTTGCACGACGGAATTGAAGTAATTTCTTATAGTGCGTTAAGATATCATTGTCTTCCGTTTGGTCCCATGCTAAATCATACCGATTGTCATACACCGGCCAATTATTGGCTCCCGTCTGACCTAATTCTTCCCCGTAGTAAATGACTGGTTGCCCTTTAGCAGTCATTTGTAATGTGACTGCCACTTTATATTTATCTTCATTGCCGTTTATCATATATAAAAAACCGGTCTCATCATGACTACTTAGAAATTGCCCAGTCGGACTCGCACTTGTCATTGCACCATTTCGGCGTTCTAGACGAGAGTTTACACCTCTAAAGTCACCATTAATGAAATCTCTAGCGTAGTTTTTAAATTCGAAATCTAAGACACTATCCATCATTCCGGAATTCAAATACCCTTTCGGACTTGTTGCACTTGCTCCCCATACTTCACCGATTAATTGGAAGTCTGGATCAATTGCTGTGAGTTCATTTCTAAAGTGTTGCCAAGCCTTATTATCAACATGAATCACTGTGTCCACTCTAAAGCTAGAAATCGAGTTACCAGCAGGTGTGGTTGATAAATCTAGCCAAGCTGTCTGCCAATCAACTAGTTGTTCATAGACGTCTTGTTCTTTTGTCGTAAAGTCAGGCAAACCAGATAATTCTTGAGTCAGTGAATCCATACCTGGGGAATCACGCAACATCCCCTCAAACACTTCTCGATCTTCCTCTGTTGGGTAGCCTTCGGGCGCATTATCGACATCACTATCTTTACTGTGCATGCCATAACCTGCATGATTTAAGACAACATCGACCATAATTTTTATATCTTTTTCAGCTGCTGTATCAATTAATTCATGAAACTCTTCCAACGTACCAAAATGCGGATTCAATTCTTCAAAGTTTTGTGCCCAATAACCATGGTAGCCATAAAATGCCCCATCATTCGTCCCTGAAGATACATCATAAGCGATATTCGATACAATCGGTGATATCCAAATCGTCGTAATACCTAACTCATCTAAATAATCAATCTGTTCAGTAATCCCTTTAAAATCCCCACCCTGATAAACACCTCGTTGATTATCTGCTTCTTCGTATGCTAAATTCCATGGATTATTATTGGACTCATCGCCATCTTTAAAGCGATCTGTCAGCATAAAGTAAATAATTTCTTCATCCCAATCCAGTTCTCCTTCTTCTTTCTCTCTCGGAAGAATCGTCACGGTTGTTTCAGTTTGATATTCTTGTTCTTCTGAATCCCACCAAGTAATCGGAATCGAATAGTCACCCGGTTCCACATCATGTGTGACTGATAAGGTCACTTTTAATAATTCAGGTGAGATGTTTAATTGGCTAGAGCCTCCTAATTGTGAGACATCCGCAACAATTTGTTCAATTTGTACTCCCTCTTCGACATCCAATTCGAGTATGGCATGTTGGTTATAATGAAAAGGCTGGCTCACATTGGCTGTGACGACATCCGATTCGACACTCGTTTCGACGGCCTCTGCCATGACATATTGAGTGTTACTAACTGTGACTGGTTGATACATTAAACTAAGTAAACTGAGTGCTAGAGCAGCTTTGAATTGTAATTTCATATGTGTCTCCTTTTTATTTAAGCGTTTACAAATAAGTATAGCAATACTTTCATCATTCGCCAATAATATCTATAAAAAAAGACTGAGTTTTTTCACTCAGTTTAAATACTTATACAATTGATTTTTCTCGAAAGTTATAAAGAAAAAACTGGTGAAAAAGAATGAGTACAAACCAACTGCCGGCATACACAGTATTCCCCTTTTGAAACCACATATAACTTGGCAGCATTAAGATAAGGAATTTACCGATGATCATCCAAGCAATTGGCAGTGGGTACGTTGCTTTCGGTGCGAAAAAGGCTCCCCAAATAATAATGATGACACCCACAGTTACGATAGCTCCAAATATTTGTAACCACCTTTGTGAGAAGAAGCTTGCGCCAAAATAGCCGAAACTAATTAAAGCAACAATTTCAATGATTAAAGCCAAAACTGCATGCAGACCTTGTAAAAGCTTCATCTTTTTCGCCTTCTTATTTTTTTATTTTTCTTAGTCAAACTCTTCGTATTCTCTAGGATCTTGCCCTTCAACTAAACCTTCTTTTCCTTTGTCTAATTGATTAATTAATTCCATCTCTTCTTGGGTTAATTCAAAGTCAAAAACATCAATATTCTCAATCTGATGTTCCAGTTGCCCTGATTTTACATTGACTAAGATACCTGTTTGAATATTCCAGCGAATAATTACTTGTGCGATTGATTTGTCGTGTTCTCTAGCAATCTCAGCTAATACTTTATTCTCTAATAAGTCATTTAACTCACGTCCAAGTGGACTCCATGCTTCCGTAAGTATCCCTCGATCTTTATTCGCTTGATGTAAATCTAAATTATTGAAATAGGGATGGCGTTCAATTTGGTTCGTTACTGATGTCACACCAGTGGCTTCAATAATACGGTCTAAGTGTTCTGGTAAGAAGTTAGACACACCTATGGTCTTAATTAAACCAAATTTCTGAGCATCAACTAATGCCTGCCAAGCTTCAACATAATTATCACGTTTTGGTAGTGGCCAATGTATTAAATATTTATCAAAATAATCAATGCCTATCCGATACAATGATTCTTGTATCGCATCAATCGCTTTATCATATTCATGATTAGCTCCTGGTAGTTTAGATGAGACTTGAATGTGCTCTCTAGGAATATTTAATTCACGAATGGCTTTCCCAACAGCCCCTTCATTATTGTAATTCGTCGATGTGTCGATTAACTCATAACCATTTCTGAGTGCTGTCTTAATCGACTGAACGCCTTTTGCTCCTTTGAGGCCAACTGTCCCTAAAGCAATCTTAGGAAAATTATTTCCGTCATTTACATTATAGAATTCCATTTAAACCTCTCCTTTTCTTATATCTATATTTTAATACCACACAATCTATCAACAAAATCATTCAACTTAGTTAAAGTTAATTTCGCAGTGTTTTTATAAATAATATGATATATTGATTAAGAAAAGGAAGTCTTATTATGGCGACAGTTAAAACAGACACAACGTTTGATGTATATTTAAATGAATTAGACGAAAAGGATCAAGATACTATCATTCGATTAGATCAAATGTTAACGAAACAATTTGGCAGAGATAGTCGCAATATTTGGGAAGGTAAATTTTTGGGCGGGCCCCAACAACAAATCATCGGTTACGGAGAAATCCCAATAAAAGGTAAGACCGATGAAACATGGTTTATGGTAGGTTTAGCCCGGCAAAAAGCTTACTTCAGTCTGTATGTGAATGCAGTTGAGGATAAGACATACTTGGCTAAGAAATATCAAGATCAACTGGGGAAAGTAAAGGTTGGTAGCAGTAGCATTAGTTTCAAACAATTTGATGATATTGATTTACCAACTTTAGAAAAAGTATTCAATATCGCCTATCAACAATGGCTAGAAATAAAACAATAGAAAGTGGTGCGTTATGGATCAAAAAATCCAAGACTTATTTGAACTATCTAAAAATGGAACCAAAGAAGAACGTTATAATGCTTTAATTGAACTAAATTCGACTTTAGAACAACCGGTGGATTGGGCGTATGACGTTTGGGATGATTTAATTGAATTATTATCAGATAAAGATGGTCATCAAAGATCACGAGCTGCCCAATATTTATCTAGCTTAGCTGCCTATAGCGACCCTGAAGACCGGATTTTAAAAGATTTTGATGCTTTATGGCAAGTCACTTTCGATGAAAAATTTGTCACTGCACGCCACACTATTCAAACTCTATGGCGAGTCGGGCTTGGAAGCGACGCGGCTAAGAATCTATTCTTAGAACACGTGATAGACCGTTTCAATGATGGCGACAAAGAAAAAAATTATACACTCATTCGTAATGACTTCTTACAAGGTATGCGCAATTTATATGACGAAACGCATGACGAAGTCATTAAAACTCAAGCACTTGAACTTATCGACTCTGTCGATGACCCCAAGTATCAAAAGAAATACGCTAAAATTTGGAAATAAAAAAAGAAGGAGGGTATGACTACTCTCCTTCTAATTCTTCAAAATAATTGATCCCTTTTAAGTTTTTGACTCTCATGATAAACTCTTGCTTTTGTATTCGGTTATATAAATCAATGGCGACGAAGTAAACAATTTCATTGGAGTCCGATTCGTAGTCACTCTCAATGACATGCTCACTCTCAATCTGCATATCAATGATATTCACACGTAAGTCCGCACAAAATTCTAAAAAGTGATTAAAGCTATCTAAAGAATCTGCAATAATATAACAATCAATCTTACTCGACTTACCTTGGATGACTTTCTTTAAAGGTCTAAGTAAGGTCATAATCAGTAAAATGGCAATACCACCAGCAATCGCTCCTTCATAGAAGCCAATACCTATCGCAAGACCAATACAGGCAGCCGCCCATAAACCAACAGCAGTTGTTAAGCCTTTCACTCGATTTCGATTGGTAACAAGAATGGTTCCAGCTCCTAAAAAGCCAATCCCACTTATTACTTGGGAACCTAAACGAGTTGGGTCTCCTCCTCCAATATTCTCAGTAACGTATTGGTTTGTCATCATGACCATGGTAGAACCAAGACAGACGAGAATATAAGTTCGTAGCCCTGCCGTGTGATTCTTCATCCCACGTTCCATCCCAATTAATCCGCCAATGAGAACAGCCAGTAAAATTCGAACAAGAATCGTTATTGTATTTAATTCATATAAATCAAACGTTAGATTCATTACATTCCTCCTCTCAGTTTTTTCAAGTCACCTATTATACATCCTTTGAAAAATTATCCAATAATTTCTTTAACTCGACCTACAATGCCACTTTCTAACATCACTTTAATTCCGTGATGGTGATTAGGTGAATTAGTTAAGAGACGTTTGACAACTCCTTCAGTCAATTTTCCTGAACGTTGATCTTGTTTTTGAACAACCTTTACTTTTGTCCCGATTTGAATATCGGCACGTTTAGTTCCATTTTTCATTTGTATTCCTCCTTTAGATCTTTTATAACAACCTTCTATTATAACACAATCTCATCTTTAATTTGGTCCATGATTTGAGTTACATTCTCTGAATGCTTTAATGACATGATCGGACTTTCTGTTTTGTGTTCTTGAATGCATTCAACGACATGAACGATTTCACTGTAGAAATCATCATGATCATATGGCACTTCATGTAATTGTGATTCATTGCTGTCAGCTAAAGTGAGTGTGTATGAAGCTGGTCGATGGAAGTTTGGAATACGTATTTCTCCAATCGTTCCCGTAATAATTGCGACTGTCTCCGTTTCACGGTCAAAGGCTGATTCCACTCGTCCAATCACACCATTCGATTCTAATTTCGCATCGACATAGACTTCAACCCCATTATCTGTCACTTCATAATCTACGTCTTTCACTTGAACCGGTGATGTCATGAAATCTTCAATCAATGAAATATTATACACTCCCATATCCAGTAAACAGCCCCCTTGAACAGGCTCAAAGTGATAACTTGCATCCGTTTCAGTAAATACACGGCACAGAGACGTTGAAACACTTAACACTTCACCGATATCTCCTTTTTCGATGCGCTCTTTAATCTCACGATAAGCCGGGACAAAGCGACTTTTCATTGCTTCCATGAAGAATACATTCGTTTCTTTCACCGTCTCAGTAATCTCTTCCATTTCTTGAAGTGACAGCGTCGCTGGCTTTTCACATAGAACAGCCTTTCCAGCTCGCAATGCTTTCTTAACCCATTCTAGGTGAAATTGGTGTGGTAAAGCAATGTAGACCGCATCAATTTCTGAATCATCTAATAAAGTTTGATAATTATCATAACTGACATCACATGGATGTTCTGCTCTAAAAGCTTCTGCTTTCTCCATCGTCCGTCGTGCTACGGCATATAAACGTGCACCCTTCACTTGTTCTAAACTCGTCGCAAAGCGATGTGCAATATTTCCCGCGCCAATAATTCCCCATTTAATCATACGTTACCCCTTTTTTTAAATGTATTTTTTATAAAAGAGTTTTCATTATGTAAATTGTACCTTATTTTTTTCTCGATTCATAATATCTTACGAATAGTTATCTCTATTAATTTTCTCATTTATAGCATATAGTTAGTAATAACAATTTAAAGGGAGGATTTTCATGCTTACAATTGCATACATTGGCAATGGTAAAAGTACTAATCGCTACCATTTGCCTTTTTCAACCCAATTATCTGACAAAATAAAAATCAAAACCATTTATTCTCGCAGTGGAAAAAGTGACTGGACTCCGATTGAAGGAGTGCAGTATACAACGAATATCGACGATATTTATAATGACCCAGAAATCCAACTTGTAGTAGTAACAACACCAAGTTCAAGTCATTATCCGTTAGCTAAAAAAGGTTTACTGCATGGGAAAAATATGTTGGTCGAGAAACCTTTCACTGAAACAGTTGAACAAGCTCAAGAATTATTCACGCTCGCTAAAGAAAAGAATTTATTTGTTCAAAGT
Source organism: Ruoffia sp. FAM 20857 (assembly GCF_045528645.1). NCBI lineage: Bacteria > Bacillati > Bacillota > Bacilli > Lactobacillales > Aerococcaceae > Ruoffia > Ruoffia sp. FAM 20857. The sequence continues at coordinate 8,761 of NZ_JBGQRB010000024.1, read as the reverse complement.
TATCAAAATAGACGTTACGATTCAGATTTCTTAACGGTTCAAAAAGTGATTGAATCAAATAAGTTAGGCGATTTATTAGAACTTGAGATGCATTTTGATTACTTCCGACCCGAAGTACCAGAGAATAGTACGTATTCTCGAATTGACAGCTTTTTGTATGGACATGCTTGCCATACTTTAGATCAAGTTATCTCATACTTTGGAGAGCCTGACGAAGTTTATTCAGACGTGCGCCAGTTATTAGGTAAAGGTCGAATGAACGATTACTTTGATTTAGACCTTTACTACGGCAAATTAAAAGTATCCGTAAAATCTAGTTACTTCCGTTTGACACCGCGTCCTAGCTTTATTGTTTATGGTAAAAAAGGCTCATTTATTAAAGAGACTAAAGACCGTCAGGAAGAGCATTTGAAACAATTTTATATGCCAACTGAACCTGACTTTGGCGTTGACTTACCCCAACATTACGGCACATTAACATATATGGATGATGACAATCACTATCATCAAGAAAAAGTCATCTCTGAAGTGGGCGACTATAGTCGCTTCTATGAAGATGTCTATCAAACACTTATTAACAAGCAAGATAAAGTTGTTAAAGACGACCAAACTTTACTACAAATTAAATTACTTGAAGAAGGAACAAAACACTTAAGTTAAACCATTGAATGGAGGAAGTTTTATGAATTTAGCAATCTTTGGCGCTGGAAAAATCGTTCAAGAATTCTTAGAAATGGTAAAAGACATTCCAGAAATTAATCTAACTGCTCTATTATCTTCTGAGCGGAGCATAGAAAAAAACAAAGATTTAATCGTCACTCATAATATTGATGGGGTTTATACTAATGAAGATGAGATTCTTAAGCGCACTGATGTAGATACTGTCTACGTTGCCTTACCGAACCATCTGCACTATGAATTTAGTAAAAAAGCTCTTGAAGCAGGCAAACATGTGATTTGCGAGAAGCCTTTCACCTTAACGTTAAAAGAATTAGAAGAGTTAGAAGCCATCGCTTTAGAGAAAGATTTAGTTTTAATTGAAGCAATTACCAATCAATACTTTGCTAATTTTGCCCAACTTAAAGAGGATTTAAATGATGTTGGTGATTTAAAAATCATTGAATGTAATTATTCACAGTATTCTTCACGTTATGACGCTTTCAAAGAAGGAACTATTCTGCCGGCTTTTAACCCAAAAATGGGTGGCGGATCGCTAATGGATATTAATATTTATAACATCCACCTCGTTGTTGGCTTATTAGGTAAACCAAACCGGGTTGAATATTATGCCAATATCGAACGAGAAATTGATACATCCGGAATATTAGTCATGGAATATGATCAAACAAAAGTTGTCTGTATTGGATCTAAAGACACGAGCGCACCGATTAAAAGTACGATTCAAGGAACCGATGGCTCGCTCATTATTAATGGTCCAACAAACACGTTAGAAAGTTATACTAAAATTATTGGCAAACTCACGGAAGAAGTCATTGATTTAAAAGTACACCCGCATCGTATGTATGAGGAATTTATCGCCTTCAACCGCATCATTAATGAACATGATATGGATACTGTTCGTGAGAAACTCACACATAGTAAAATCGTCATGGAAGTGGCAGAGAAAGCACTTGAAGATGCTAGTATCAAATTAGGATAACAATAACCCCCGAAAGGAATGTCACCGCATTTCTTTCGGGGGTTTCTCATTATAATAATTCTTTTCGTAAATCTGCAGCACTCTTAGGTGATAAATATTTTGGTGCAATATCAAAAACTGTCTGAGCTCCAGAAAGCCCTTCTTGATGCAATTTATAAGCGGCACGTGCATATGCCACATTGACTGCAGCTGTAAACTCAGGGTTACTGCCTAAATTTAAACCAAATTCATAGACTTGCTGCATGTCAGGGGAGGTTTCTCCTGAGCGAATCACTCGTCCACCGTGTGGTAAACCAGCATGAATTGCATGTAATTCTTCCTCCGTAATGAAAGTGACTTCGGTTTGATACCCTTCAAAGTAATCTGGCATCGTTACAATGTCATTTTTTACTTTTTCTGCATCTGCACCCCCTTCCAACACCACATAAACATCACGATTATGAGCGGATTTAGATGTATATTCGACGGTTTCTCCTGCATGGATTTGATCAATTAATTCTGTATTTGGAATTGTATATTGAACGCCATCTTTAACCCCTTCAACACGTCTAACCGCATCTCCGTGCCCTTGGCTCAAGCCTTCACCCCAGAAAGTATATGTATCTCCTTTAGGTAAGATAGCCTCTCCAATTAAACGATTTAAAGAAAACAATCCTGGATCCCATCCCGTCGCAATAATTGACACATATTTATGTGCTTTTGCCACACTGTCCATACTTTCAAAATAGTTTGGAATCTGACTATGATTGTCATAGCTATCTACAGTGTTAAAATGTTCTGCCAAAGCGGGTCCTTGTTCTGGAATATCCGAACGTGACCCCCCGCATAAAATTAAAACATCAATCTTATCTTTGAAGTTTAAGATATCATCCATGTGATATGCTGTTGCTTCTGTATCTAAAGTATCTGGATTACGACGAGAGAAAATCCCCACTAAGTTCATGTCTGGTGCATTCTTTAAGTTAGCCTCTACACCGCGCCCTAAGTTACCGTAACCCACAATTCCAATATTTATCATAATTAAATCCTCCTTACAGGATAGTTAAAAACTAATTATATTTTGCTTCTTTTTTCTTCATATGTCAATTAATTTACTATAACATAATTCCCTTTTTTAATTCGATAAAACTTTTAATAAAATGTACGCAAGCATGAATACAGCCAATCTTAGACAACTATAGTATTCTATAATTATCAACTACAATTATCTGGAGGTAAATATGAAAAACTTAGAAGAACAATTAATCGGAACCACTTGGTCACTTAAATCATTCGAATCAGTCGATCAAAATGACCATATTTATTACCCTTTAGGTGAGGATGCTAAAGGTTTTATAGTCTTTGATCATACTGGCTTATTCTCTGTTCAATTAATGGCTAAAGAAGCTTTATCCAAAGATGCCGTCGCTCACTATAGAACGGATGTTGAGAAAGCAATGGGAATGCATGGGTATCATGCATATTCAGGGCATTTTAGTTTGGATGAAGAAAAAGCTGTGATGACTACTTCTGTATATTTAAGCCTTATCCCTGCATATCGAGGATCAAAACAAAAACGTTCAGTTAATATTGAAGGTGACCTCTTATACTTATCAAATATTGAACACCCTGAACGTAAATTAGTCTGGCAAAAAAATATAATTTAGCTTAGCGCTTACACAATCAAATATCCATTGTAATGATAGGTGTGGATGCTATACTAACACTACGGAATAAAGGAGGCTATTATGCTAGAAATCGAATTTTTTCACGATGTTATCTGTTCTTTTTGCTTTCCGATGCAAATCGCATGCGAAAAGTCATGGATAAATATCAGAATTTAGATATACAACACCGTTCATTTGCCCTAGGTTGGGAAGTAGAACACTTTGAGCAAATGTTTGGCAGTCATGAAGCAGTTAAACCCGAAGTTTTAAATCACTGGGATGCCGCAAATCAAAACGATGATGAGCACCGCTTTAATATCGAAGGTATGAGACAGACTGACTTCAACTTCCCTCATTCGCAACCTGGTCTAATTGCAGCTAAAGCTGCAGGTTTAATTGGTGGCGATTCAATGTACTGGGAAGTCTTTGATAAACTTCAAGAAGGCTTGTTTGTACGCAATTTAAATATAGCAGATCAAAATGTCATTGATGACTTAGTAAAAGAAACGTCCATCGACTTTGATTCATGGAAAAAACAAGCAACTAATGATGAAACTAAACAAGCAGTCTTAAATGACTTAGCGCTTGTTAATGCTTACGGTATTCAAGGAGCCCCTGCTTTAGTGATTGATAAAAAATACCTCATTAGTGGTGCCCAACCTCAAGAGCTGATTGAACAAGCTTTAGAGCAAGCAGCACAAGAAGCAAATATTAATATCACTAAACCTACGACACCTCAGTTTCAAGTATTAGGTGATAATACTGGCGCATCGTGTCGCGTTGAAAATGGAACTTGGATCTGCGACTAGCTTCAAAAGATAAACAAATAAAAACGTAGTGAAGAGGGGAAGCAAATCCACTTTCATTACGTTTTTTTCTTGTTAAAAATAATTATTCAACTTAGTTTGAATCGTCTTAATTTAAACGATGCGTCTCGTTAGTCGTCTCAATCGTCGTCATCCCAGTCGTCATCATCCCAGTCATCGTCGTCCCAGTCATCGTCATCCCAGTCATCGTCGTCCCAGTCATCGTCATCCCAGTCATCATCGTCCCAGTCATCGTCATCCCAGTCGTCATCGTCCCAGTCATCATCGTCCCAGTCATCGTCGTCCCAGTCATCGTCGTCCCAGTCATCATCATAACGGTCGTCGTCATCCCAATCATCGTCGTCCCAGTCATCGTCATAACGGTCGTCGTCATCCCTATCATCGTCATCGTAGCGATCATCATCACGTCCATAGTAATAATTATTATCATAAACTGTTGGGCGGCTTCCACTATAATCATTATAGAATTGACGGTAGTAATGGCGATCATCATCATCGTCGTTATCGTCATCATTTACATCGTCATTAATGTCATTTCTATCATCATCATCTTGGTCAAGAATATCCCCTGTTAAGGCATCAATCTCGACTTCGATTTCCCGATTACCATCAATGAGTGTAATCTCCCACTCTAGTTTATCGTCATCACTGATATCATCATCATCATCACTATCTAAACTCCAATTAACGATATTATTATTTTGAGTGTGATCCATGACTGATTGAGTGATTTCTTCGATGGAAGCCAGCTCATCAACATTTATAGCTAAATTATCATCGTCATCATCTCTAGATTTACTTGCAAAAAAGTTTTCCCCGTTATATCTAATTAATTGATATGCTTCTGTCTCACCACGACCAAGAACTCTTGTAATAAACTGCCCTGTTTCTTGATGCATGTGAATATCAATATCTGTTAATTCGGCATTTGGATAGTATGATTGATAAAGTGAAACTGCCTCATCAAAAGCATTTTGTAACTCACTTGTTTGTTCTTGAGAAATCGCAACAGTACCAACATCATTATTTTGCGCATTAATACTTACTACAGGCGTAATGCCACTTAGAGCAAGCATTGATGCACTGAGTAGAAGGAATTTTTTCATCTTCATTTTCTATCTCTCCCTTATTTTTTTACCGTTTGCTCGGCTTATTAAATAATACGAATGTCGATTTGTTTTTAGGTACCTTTTTTAAAAATTAATCATCATCATCGTCAAAATCATCATCCCAATCGTCATCATCCCAATCATCGTCGTCCCAATCGTCATCATCCCAGTCATCGTCATCCCAGTCATCATCACCTTCTATATAAGAATTCACTGAACTATTGACATTGTCATCAGTACTATACGAATCTTCATCATAAAACGATTCGAACCAATCATCATCTGAATTAAATTCACTATTATCTGTTGGTTTTGGTGTAACTAATCCTTTGAAGAAGCTTTGTAGTTCTTGAACTTCTGAGCGATTATAGATACTTTCTAATAATTCTCTAAAACGTTCACTACTTTGGTTAAAATTATAATACTCCGCGTTTCCTGATAAGCGGTCACGTTTTTCTTTAGCTGATAATACGCGACTCTCTTCATCTGTCCACAATGAAATATTTGCATTAGCCAATTGATAATCACCCAATAAGACTTCTTGTTGAGTTGCATTTTCGTAATCTTCCATTGACCCTTTAATGACGACAATATTATTATTCGCCATTGCATTCCTTAACTCATCTATTACTAGATCCTCAATCGCATTCGTATCATCCGCATTGGCGGCTGAGATAGCAATAAGTACATCTAAGGAATCTGATTCATCAATGAGACTTACCAGTGAAGGCGTAATTTCACTTAGTTTTTCTCCTTCAGTTATACTTTCATTCTCCATTTCACCCAGTCGATTGATGACTCTAACGACTTCATAATCATCATTCAGTTCAACTTGAACACCTTCTTGAGTTCCGATTGAAATGGCTGCATATGCAGGTTCTGATGGACCAAAAATATTTTGAGAAAGATTAAAGAATAAGAACAACACTGCTGCAACCGCTACGAGACTTATTAGTGGCCTAAAATTCACATGACGAACTTTTTCTTTCGCTTGATATCGATCAGAATCAAAGTAAAAAATTTGATCACCTACGGCTAAAGAATCTTTTCTTTTCAACCGATGAATTTCACCACTCGGGTCCATGACGATGACGTAATCTTCTTTGATTTCTATGACAATCGTTTCTTTTACATCATATTTACTCATCTTATCCCCTCTTTATCCAATCTATTAAGCTTGCTAACCCATTTTTAAATATAATAATAGTCGATGTGATAAACACTTTGTTTCCTTTTATAACCTTCACTGAGACATTATTATATGTTGCGGTTAGTTTTATAGGGAGACGCTTCTTTTCAAATAAGGGAATTGTTATCGGCTTATGTTTACTTGATTTCTCCGAGATATGAATAGCTCTTTCGCGACTATCTTTATGTTTTGGAGATTCTTCTATTAACTGCTCCAAACTAATATCAAAGTCTTCAATCGTACTTTTCCACTCTTCAATTTCAATCGCTAATACATTTTCACTTTGTCTCGATTCGTCTTGAAATTGTACGCCTGATTCTGCCATCGAATCTAAGGATGCCATCTCTTCATTCTTTTTTTCTTTCCTTAGATAATCAATCACGCGACTTCGAATAACCACTTTTACAAAATTCAATAAGGATCCTTTTGACTCGTCATATTTTTCAACGGCTTCCTTAAAAGCTAACAAAGCAATTGAAAAAGCATCATCATTTTGAACATTAACATATCTATTGGTAGTCTCACTAACTACTTTTATTATGAAGCCGTAATGTTCTTCAATTAGTTGCTCAATTTGTTTTTCGATTTGAAATGCCTCCTATCTGCTCAATATATAATACGTAACTTTTTAACAATTTAGGGACCTTTTTCTGTAGTTGGTTAAATCATAGCACAAATATTTATTGATTTAATCTAATTATCCTCCAAAAAGGTCCCTAAAATTGATATAGCTTTCGTATTATGTATCGACTGGCAAAGCAAAGTCAAAAATAAGAAAGAAGGTACGAAAATGCGAAACAAGAAATATCTATTAAGAAGAAAAGGTTTTAGTGTTAAAAAGGCTCTATTATCAATTGGTGTTGTTGCTTCCATTGGATTAGCTTTTAGTCATTCGACTGAGATCTTAGAAAGTGCTTTGGCTAATTCTGCAACTGAAAATGTAGAAAAAACTCAAACAAATAATGTATTAAGCCATCCGATAGTGCAAAAAGAACAAAATGCTGCTTTAAATGCATTGATTAATCGTTGGCAAGAAAAGTCTCCTGAAGAAATAAAAGAGGAGTTACTTCGTCAAGAAGAAGCAGGCTCAATTGCTTATGTCGTTCAATGGGGAGACACACTTCCTAATATTGCTTCCGCTGCAGGATTGACTGTTAATGAATTATTAGACTTAAATGGTCTAAGTTCGGATTATCATATCAATACTTCAGATGTCTTAATCGGTCTCATAGATAACCAAGGTATTCACGTCGCTGGTGCATATGACGATGACCGGGATGATGATGACTGGGATGATGACGACTGGGACGATGATGACAGGGATGACGATGATTGGGATGACGATGACTGGGTTGATGACTACTGGGACGACGATGATTGGGATGACGATGACTGGGACGACGATGATTGGGATGACGATGACTGGGACGACGATGATTGGGACGATGACGACAATTATTGGTTAGAAAGATTCTATAACGATCCAAATAACATTCCAGGACACACTCCGAAAACCGAAGGTGATATCCCTACAACGATAGCTCAGGAGAGAGAAGTAGAAACAACACAATCGCCAGATCAAACAGGAAATGATCAAGTAGCTGAAACTACATTAGATGAATTACCTCCCGTTGATACAACAGTAACTGATTCCAATAATGTCAATTTAGATGCAGTTACTCAAGAATTCCATAATTTAGTTAATCAAGAACGCTTAAATAATGGTCAGAGTCAATTGAATTATGGTGATCATTTACAAACTGCAGCCGTAAATAGAACAACAGAAATTACAGAGCATTTCTCACATACAAGACCGAATGGATTATCATTCTTCACCGCACCTGGCTTTGATCAAGGTGGAACGATTGTCGGAGAGAACCTACAACAAACATACATTTCACGCAATGCAACACCTGAAGAAATTGCTCAAAAATTATTTGATAATTGGAAGAAGAGTCCAGGACACTATGAAAACATGATGGATGGTTCGTATTTAGATCATGCAATTCAACTTGATACGTACGAAAATGGAGACAACATCATTATCTATTCAACACAAGTATTCAGTAACTAAAGTAAAATAAAAGATACCGAATTTACTGCCATAAATTCGATATCTGATAGGATTTCAATTCTAGTTCACAAAAATAGAAATATTAAGAAGCACGGATAATTTACGAATTATTCATGCTTCTTTTTTCTATGTTGAATTGCAATAATTAATGCGACAATTTTTTATTTACTCAATTAATAAGAGTTCGTGTAAAAATACTTCCAAAGGTGTTTGGTAATCTAAGCATTTCCTAGGTCGATTATTCATTAACCACAAA
>NZ_JBGQRB010000023.1:0-34400 GCF_045528645.1 Ruoffia sp. FAM 20857 | reverse complement strand
ACGGCGAGACAGAGTGATTGGAATTTATCCAAACATAGCCTCTGCAGAGCGTTTAATCGGTTCGATATTAATTGATTTCCACGAAAATTGGGAAAATAACGCTCGGACATTCTTACAAGTGTAATGTGCATGATGACCAGATGATATAACTACATTGAGACTTTTACACAAGATTATGGACTTGACATCCCATTCGTCTCAAGTTGCCTCAACTCAAGCCAAACCACCATCCCATTCGTCTCAATTTACTTCAACTCAAGCCAAACCACCATCCCATTTGTCTCAAGTTGCTTCAACTCAAGCCAAACGACAATCCCATTCGTCTCAAGTAACCTCAACTCAAGCCACACCGCAACCTCATTTGTCTTGAGTTCCATCCCCACAATAAATAATCGCTAAAAAAACCTAACCAAACAAAATTTGGTTAGGCTTTTTCGCTTTTACTTATTACTGCGAAAAACAGCTTCTAGGCGATAAATGCGATTACCTCTAGATGAGAATTTTTCTTCATATTCTGTCATGACGTTACCTTCGAAATCTGACTTGTGTAAATCAAGCCAAACTTGCTTAAAGTACATACCATATTCAGACATACTTTCAAGCGAGTGTTCAAATAGACCTTGGTTATCCGTCTTGAAATGAACTTCTCCGTTTTCTGGTAAGATGCCTTCATATTGTTTTAAAAATATTGGTGAAGTGAGACGTCTTTTAGCGTGACGTGTTTTTGGCCATGGATCACTGAAGTTTAAGTAAAGTAAGCTGATTTCAGCAGGTGCGAAATACTCGCTTAAATCACTGCCGTCCCCATGTAAGATTTGAACATTAGGTAGAGCTTCTTCAATTTGTTTTTCCAAGATTGATACAATCACACTTGTTTGGATTTCAACGGCGATATAATTTATTTCTGGATGGGCTTTTGCCATATTGATAATGAATTGTCCTTTTCCGGATCCAACTTCAATATGGATAGGTTGCTCTTTTTCAAAGCGAGACTGCCACTTACCTTTGTACTCAGCTGGGTCAGCTGGTACGTATTGCGGATATTCATTTAATTTGTCTTGTGCCCAAGGTTTGTTACGTAAACGCATAATTTAATTGCTCCTTAATTGGTTGAATCTTCATAGATAGTTTTAAGTAAAATAATGTATTCATTGGTTTTGTGTTGACGGCCTTCAAGATAATATTGCTTAATTAAATAAAGGCAATTCATCATACTATACCAACGAACGCGTTTGTAGAAAGAATTGTTAATAGGGTAGTTATATAACTCAAACCAAGCCATCCATTCACTGGGGGAAAAATAATGTACAAGTAACATTGTAATATCACTTAAAGGATCAGCTACTTTAACACTTTCCCAATCAACGAGATAGAGATGGTCATCATGGCTCTTCAAAAAGTTATTATGATTTAAATCTCCGTGGCATACTGTCCGGCGCACATCATAAAAATCATTATCAATGGCATCTTCCATATGTCGAATGACTTCGTTTAAGAAATGATTCGAAGCAAGCGTAGGTGACAAATCCACAAAATATTGATTAATAAAATCCAAAGGATAAAAATTACGCTCGCCCATTCGTTTGAGCATGAGTAATAAATTATCTGAGCCATGTATTTGACGGATTAATTCAATGACTTCTTTTGAACCCATATCTTCTTTCTTTAATAGACGTCCATCTTTCCATTCCTGGGCAGTAAATGTATCACCGGAGAAAGTTCTTTGCGTCCACATTAATTTGGGGGCAATGCCTTCAGCAGATAATGCTGCGATAAATGGAGAAGTATTTCGTTTAAAGAATACTTTCTCGTCTGATTTTACGCCCATATAAGCATCACCAGATGCACCTGCAATTGGGTGAAGTTCCCAATCGCCTTGTTGGTCATACATAGATTTTTCTGCCTCCCCCCAAAAACTAACTTAAAAAAATCACAATATCAAATATTTTACCATGATAAGAATTTGGGTCAATCTTTTTTTAGTTATTTTGATTAATTAAATAATAATCGATAAGTTCACCCGTATAAATATCACTTGCGAATTGATATTGTAAACGACCTTCAGCATTCTCAACAGTTACGCCACCAATGTAAACAAGGGGCTTGTCTTCAAATAAATCATATTCAATTGAATCGTAGTCGATCCATGAGCCAACGACGTTTCCATTTTGTCCGAGGCGGTTTTTTGCAGTTTCTAAGACAAGGCCTGCTTTTTTAGGACGGTTTTCTTTAATTAGTAAGGTCGTTGCTGCTCCGATGAGGACACCGGTTGCTAAAAGTAGTCCACCTAAGAGACCGTTATTATCATAATTGTAGTTTTGGTTATTTTCACTCATGTACTTTCACTCCTAATTTTAGATTCTTAAACTAGTTTAACACGTTGTCTGTTTCATGGCTAAAGAAAACCTTGGAAACCATTATATAAAATGTGTATAATGACTGGTTTGATGAGAGAATTTTCAGTGTAATAATAACTACTTATAAATTGCAATTTGACGCGATTTATGCAACAATTAGAGGGATTGTTTACAGATAAATTATATTAGAAGGAGGCAGTTTAACTGCATGACTATTAATGATAATCAATTTAAACGAATTAAAGAATTAACTGAATTACAAGGGATTTCCGGTAATGAGGGCGAAGTAAGAGCTTACCTCAAAGAGAAATTAACACCACTTGTTGACGAAGTTGAGATAAGTGGCTTAGGAAATATCTTTGGAATTAAAAAATCATCAACAGAAGATGCACCTAAATTAATGGTTGCAGCTCATATGGATGAAGTTGGTTTCATGGTAAGCCAAATTAACGATAACGGAACATTCAAAGTGACACCGATCGGTGGCTGGAATGTGTACGCTGTATCGGCACAACGTTTTACTTTACAAACAAAACAAGGAAACTATCCTTGTGTCTCAAGTGCAGTGGCTCCTCACTTATTACGCGGAAGCAAAGCACAATCATTAAAACCATCAGATATTTTATTTGATGCTGGTTTTACTTCCAAAGAAGAAGCGATGTCTTATGGCGTACGTCCAGGCGATAGCTTAGTCCCTGATGTAGAGACAATTCGTACAGCGAATAACGAATCAATCATTAGTAAAGCTTGGGATAACCGTTACGGGAGTGCTGTAATCTTAGATACATTAGAAAAAATCCAAGGTCAATCACTTAATTCAGAATTAATTATGGGCGCATCTGTTCAAGAGGAAGTGGGCTTACGTGGTATTCGTGGAGCAGTTCACCGTTATCAACCAGATTTATTCTTAGCGGTTGATTGCTCACCAGCTGCTGATGCTGAAGGTAAGAAAGATGTTCAAGGTCGCTTAGGCGAAGGCTTCTTACTACGCGTTCAAGATCCAGGAATGATTACTCACAAAGGTTTACGTGAATATTTATTAGATACGGCAGAGACAAACAATATTCCGTATCAATATTTCTTCTCAAAAGGTGGAACAGACGCAGGTGCTGCTCACACGATGAATGATGGTGTCATCAGTGGAGTTATTGGTGTGCCAGCGAGATATATTCATGGTCATCAATCACTCTTTAGAATTTCTGACTATGAAGCTGCACAAGCAATGTTAGAAGCTGTAGTCACAACATTTGATCGTACGACTTACGAAACGTTAGTTCAAAATACTTAATATCGGCTGAAAGAAAGGATATAATAATTATGTGGATTGCATTTTACAATGAACAAGGTGTTGGAGATGTCTTAATGTTAACTCGCGGGAAAGCAGACGAGAATCATTTATCAACAGAATCAAATAATGGTGTAACAATCGTGAGAGATAGTACTCAAGATAACGAAGTTATGTCAATTAATTTATTTAATATTTCTGAAACATTTAAACCAAATGGTCATGGGAATGTTGATTTAACTGAAGAGCAAGTGTCTCAAGTTAATGACAAGATTAAAGAAGCGGGATTTGACATTGAAGTAGAGGTTGACTCAAAACCTAAATTCGTAGTAGGATACGTTGAATCATGTAAAAAACACGAGGATAGCGACCATTTATCAGTGACACAAACAAATGTCGGCGGAGAAGTTTTACAAATTGTTTGTGGAGCAGATAATATTGCTGAAGATATGAATGTCCTCGTGGCTCGCCCAGGCGCTACAATGCCTAATGGTATGATTATTTGGCCAGGTGAATTACGTGGTGTTGAGAGTTCTGGTATGATTTGTTCAACCCGTGAATTAGGTTTATCTGATATCGAAGATTTACCAGGTATTTGGGAGTTGAAAGATTCTTTTGAGCCAGGAATGAGCCTTGAAGAAGTTGTCGCTTCATACAAGTAATAAAAGTTGATTAAACTAGTAGTCAAGGATGTGTAATAATGAAAAAATACGAAGGACCCGCATTTAACAACCGAAGTGGTCAGTCAGATAAAAGACGCTTCGCTCATCCAACTCAAGGAATGGATTCTGGTAAATCTAAGTTTGAACCAGCCTATCTGAATCAACAAAAGAAAAAGCAACAACCCAAAGATAATCAGCTGGTTGAAGCGAAAGAAACAAAAGAGGACTCACTTCGTGAACCAAAACAGACAACTCAACAAAGTGGACTGGAACATTATGAGATTCCTTTTTTGAAGAAGCAAAATAAACAGACGACATCGTTAAATACGCAACAGAGCTTAGAAGAAACTCAATTAAATGATGATGAAACATCGATGGTAGTCAGTAACTGGGATGCAACTAAACCGTCTCTGAGGTCCAATTACGAACCTTCATTTAAGAAACAAGTGGCAAATACTCATGAAGTTCAAGATGAAGAAGAACAAATTGAAGACAATTCATTTGAAGAGCGACCTTTCAAAGCGACTGAATTACCAAAACCATATAAGAAACCAAAATTAAGCAACCGACAAGTAGACGAGAATACAAGATTACTAGCTAAAAGATTGCAAAAATCTAAAAACAACTTTTTATTGTTTGAGGACTAGGAGGCAATAAAATATATGAATATGATTAATAAAGAACATAAATATCATTTTGTTGGAATAAAAGGGTCTGGAATGAGTGCTTTAGCACTGATTCTTCATGGCGAAGACTTTGAAGTTCAAGGAAGTGATGTAGGGAAATATTTCTTTACACAACAAGAATTAGAAAACCAAAATATTACGATTTTAGAATTTGATGCTGACAATATTACCGAGGATTTAACAATTATTGCTGGGAATGCATTTAATGATGATCATCCAGAATTAGTTAGAGCCAGAGAATTAGGCTTAGAAATTTATCGTTACCATGACTTTATTGGTGGTTTAATTCAGAACTATACAAGCATTGCAGTGACAGGTTCACACGGTAAGACATCAACAACTGGCTTACTATCACACACATTGAAAAACCTTGCACCGACAAGTTATTTAATTGGTGATGGAACTGGATTTGGGGATGAGACAGCGACATACTTTGCACTAGAAGCATGTGAATACCGCCGTCATTTCTTAGCTTACAAACCGGATTATACTATTGTTACTAACGTTGATTTTGATCATCCAGATTACTACCGCTCAATTGAGGATGTATTTGAAGCGATTCAAACGTTCTCTAATCAAGCGAATAAAGCAATTATTGCTTGTGGGGATGACGAATATTTATCGGAATTAAAGGCAGAGGTGCCTATTTATTACTATGGACTGACTGAAGAATCACAAGTACATGCAAAAAATATCGACCGAACTGTTGAAGGGTCTGAATTCGACGTTGTCATTGACGGGGAAGTATTCGGAAGATTTGCGATTCCAGTCTTTGGTGAGCACAATATCTTAAATGCTTTATCAGTCATTACAGTGCTTTATTTAGAAGGCTTTAGAGCAGAAGATATTAAAGAACATATCGCAACTTTTGCTGGCGTGAAACGTCGTTTCTCAGCACGTCAAATTCAAGATTTAACAATCATTGATGACTATGCACATCATCCATCTGAGATCGCTGCAACCATTGATGCAGCAAAACAACGCTACCCAAATCGTGAAATTGTCGCAATCTTCCAACCCCATACGTTCTCTAGAACGGTGGCGATGTTGAATGAGTTTGCAGAGTCGCTTTCTTTAGCGGATAAAGTGTATCTTGTAGAGATATTTAACTCAGCGCGTGAAGCGAACGGGGAAGTAACCATTGAAGACCTTGCGAAATTAATCCATCAAAATGTTGAAATCATCTCAACGGATCACTTATCACCATTAATGGGTTATAAAGATGCAGTATTCCTGTTCATGGGCGCAGGAGACATTGATGAACTTTCTCGTCAATTTGAGAAAGCATATGCTAACTTAAGCCCGAACCGATTATAGAATAGAAACAACAAGCGGCCAACGAGTTAGAATTCGTTGGCTGTTTGTGCTTAATAATTAAAGATGGAGGAATATTCAATGAGTCAACGTAAAATTATGTTAATTGACGGAAGTAGTCTTGCCTTTCGAGCTTTTTATTCAATCTTAGATTTAGACCGTTTTAAGAACAAATCAGGTCTACACACGAATGCACTTTATAGTTTTCATCGAATGTTAGACAGTGTCATGGAACAATTTCAACCGACACACATATTAGTCGCATTTGACAAAAGTGAAGTGACATTCAGAACGGATATGTTTAAAGAGTATAAAGGCGGGCGACAAAAAACGCCAAGTGAATTCAAAGAACAAATGCCTTATCTTAAAGTCTTATTAGATGCATACGGAATGAAACACTATGATATCTTGCATTATGAAGCGGATGATGTGATTGGAACACTATCGCATCAAGCAGATTCGCATGATGAAGTTATTGTTATTTCTGGAGATAAAGACTTAATTCAACTCGCCACAGACAACGTCACGGTGTATATTACCCGCAAAGGTGTGAGCCAATTAGAAGCTTATACGCCAGAGACAGTGATGGAAACATACGGAGTGACGCCAAAGCAGTTTATTGAGTTAAAAGGTCTAATGGGAGACCCATCGGATAATTACCCAGGTGTCACACGCATCGGTGAGAAGACGGCCATTAAATTAATCAAAGAATATCATTCTGTCGAAGAATTGTATGAGCGTCTTGATGAGTTAAAACCATCTAAGATGAAAGAAAACTTAACCAATGAAAAAGAAGAAGCGTTCATGAGTAGAGAATTAGCTGAAATCTTATTGGAAGCGCCAATTGAAATCGGGATTGACGACATCACTTATGAAGGGAAGAATATTGAAGAGCTCGTTGAATTTTACCGTCAAATGGAATTTAATAGTTTCTTGACTGAACTTCAAGCGACGTCAGATGTCGATATCACAGCGATTGAATCGGACGAACCACAACTTGAATACGACGTACAGTTTGTAGATGCAATCACAGAAGATATTTTACCTAAACAAACAGCGGTATACTTTGAAACTATTGGGGACAATTATCATTTTGATGATGTTTTATATGTTTCTTGGTATGATCAAGTTGCGAATACGGTTTATGTTGCTGAGGCATCTGTCGCTTTAAATGAAACGAATTTCAAAGCTTGGCTAGAAGATGAGTCAGTTGATAAAATTTTATTCGACTCAAAACGAGATGAAGTCTTAACAAGTCATTATGGGATTCAATTAAAAGGAATCATATTTGATACTTTAATTGCGGCTTACCTCGTTGAAGCGAATCATATGGACGAGATTGCGAATGTCGTCAGAGCGCTAGAAGTACCAGTGAATGTTGAGTTAGACGAGATGGTTTACGGAAAAGGTGCTAAGCGAAAATTAGCAGAAGACACAGAGGTAACCGTAAACCATGTCGCAAGTAAAGCCATAGCATTGGATGCGTTAGTAGAGCCATTACGTACTCGTCTAGTTGATTTAGAGATGGATGATCTATACGAAGACATCGAAGTGCCAGTGGCACGTGTTCTAGCTCGAATGGAAATTGCCGGAATTAAAGTAGACGGCGCAACATTAGAAGAGAAGAACGAAGAATTAATCGAACGATTAAAACAAATGGAAGCTCGTATTCACGAATATGCGGGTGAAGAATTTAACGTGAATTCACCAAAACAGTTAGGTGAAATTCTATTCGATAAGATGGGCTTACCAGTCATTAAAAAGACTAAAACAGGCTACAGTACAGCTGCCAACGTTCTTGAAAAACTGTTAGATAAGCATCCCATTATTCAAGAAATTCTTGATTACCGTTCTATCAGTAAACTTCAAGGAACTTACTTAGCTGGCCTACCAGGATATATTAAAGAAGATGGGAAGATCCATACGAAATTCGTCCAAACTTTAACGCAAACGGGTCGTTTAAGTAGTGCGGATCCAAACTTACAAAATATTCCGGTACGTTTAGAAGAAGGCCGTAAAATTCGTCAAGCCTTCATTCCTTCAGAAGAAGGTTGGCAATTATTTGGTGCCGACTATTCGCAAATTGAACTCCGTGTACTTGCGCATATCAGTAAAGAAGAACATATGACGAATGACTTTATTGCGGGTGAAGATATTCACTCGGCTACTGCAAGACGTGTATTCAATTTAGAATCGACGTCAGATGTTGATAGTAACTTACGTCGCCAAGCTAAAGCTGTAAACTTCGGAATTGTATATGGAATTAGTGATTACGGATTATCACAAAACTTAAATATTCCAAGACCTGAAGCAAAAGAATTCATTGAACGTTACTTTGAAATGTACCCAGGTGTTCAAAAATTTATGGCTGACATTGTTGAAAAAGCTCGAGAAGATGGCTACGTCAGCACATTATTCCATCGCCGTCGATACTTACCTGACATTAAGGCAAGTAACTTCAATATCCGTTCATTTGCAGAACGCACAGCGATGAACTCGCCAATACAAGGAACAGCAGCAGATATCTTGAAAATTGCGATGATTCGTCTACAAAAAGCCATTGACGATGAAGGACTTCAAGCAAGAATCTTACTACAAGTGCATGATGAGTTAATCTTAGAAGCACCTGCAGAGGAGATGGAACGCTTAAGTGAGCTCGTACCAGAAATTATGGAACACGCTGCAAATTTAGACGTACCTTTAGAAGTTGACTATAACCAAGGGATTAATTGGTACGAACTATAATATTGAATACTAGACTCTTACTCTTAATAGGGTGAGGGTCTTTTTTTGGTGTTTTTCCCAGTGTTAACAGGAAGAATAAAAAAAGTGTTTCTGATGTGGCGATTAACGAGAGCAATCTATAATAATTTCGCCTGAAGTTCAATCAATTGCTTGATAGCTAGGATTATCCTATAATTAAATTACTGTTTATTGAAATTGATCACAGTCTCTACGGTGAAAGTGGCGAAAATTTCAACGCCAATCACCTAATTTCATAAAAGGAGTCGAAGTATGAAAAAAGCAAAAAATATAATGATCTTACTCGTCTTAGTCAGCTTAGTTCTTGTCGGTTGTTCTTCCGGCGCTTCAGGTGACAACATAAAAATTGGATCAAAAGACTTCACTGAAAGTCTGATCGTGAGTGAAATTTACGCCTTAGCTTTAGAAGAGAATGGTTACTCAGTCGAGCGCGTACCAAGTATCGCAAGTTCAGTGATTCCACAAGCCATTGAAAATGCAGAAATTGATTTGTATCCAGAATATACTGGGACAGCCTTATTAAGTATCTTCAACTTACCGATGGATACAGATCCTGATAGTGTTGCTGAAACAATTCGTAATGCTTACGAAGAAGGTGGCGAGTTAACGACACTTGAATATGCGCCAGCGAACGATTCACAAGGTATCGCAATTACAACCGCTGCTTCTGAAGAATACGGTATTGATACAATCAGTGATTTACAAGCAAATGCTGAAAACATTCGCTTTGCGTCTCAAGGTGAGTTCGAAGAACGAGAAGACGGCTTAGAAGGACTTGAGGAAGTCTACGGTGAATTCAATTTTGAATCAATCACTGTCTATGATAATAGCTTAAAATATCAAGTCTTAAGTAGTGATGAAGCAGATGCGACACCTGCTTACACGACTGAAGGGCAATTATCGAATACTGATATGTATAAAGTGTTAGAAGATGACCAAAACTTCTGGCCACCCTATAATTTAGTGCCGATTGTTCGCCAAGATGTACTCGAAGCGAACCCTGATATTGAAACTATTATTAATGACATTAACGCAACACTAGATACACAAACCGTTGTTGCTCTGAATGCTAGCGTTGATATTGAGGGGCGAGACTATATGGAAGTTGCGGAAGAATACTATCATTCGATTCAATAAACCAAGCACACAAATTTTACGCGAGTAGAAGAAAGCTCTCTACTTGCGTATTTTTATTGGAAACAAGTATTTTGGGAAAAGTGTCTAAATCCTGTAAACTATACAGAAGATGCGACAACAAATTAGAATTGGAGGGAATTGCTTGCTTAAACAAATCATTGAATACTTTCAAACAGACGCTAGTGAGTTCACCGGATATTTGGTCCAACATATTAAACTAAGTCTAATAGCCTTAATTATTGCGATATGTATCGGCATACCCTTAGGTTATTTTAGTTACCGAAATAAGAAGGTAGGTGAGGTCTTAACAACGTCTTCGCAATTACTGCGTATTATACCGAGTCTAGCGGTGTTATTCATCTTAATACCAATCATAGGGGTGGGAGAATTACCGGCACTGATTGCGTTAACTTTTCTGGCCATTCCGCCAATTATTATGAATACGATTCTTGGCTTTAATGAAATTCCAGCGATCACTATAGAAGTGGCTCGGGGCATTGGAATGAACCAGAAACAATTACGTAACCGGATTGAAATTCCACTTGCAGCGCCTTACATTTTAAATGGAATTAAACTAGCCTTAGTTGAAATTATTGCCAGTGCAACTTTAGCAACCTATATCGGAGCTGGAGGATTGGGAACGTTAATCTTCACCGGGCTTGGACTTTACCGAATGGATTTATTAATCATCGGTGGGGGAACAGTGACATTATTATCACTATTAAGTATGGCTTTAATGGATTTATTAATAGAGAAAGTGGGGGAGAACCATGGCTAATACTAAGATAAAATTCAGAAACATCAACAAATCCTTTGATGACAAAGAAATCATTAAAGACTTGTCATTTGATATCGAAGAAGGTCAATTCATAACGATTCTTGGCTCATCTGGGTCAGGTAAGACAACGACTTTAAAAATGGTCAATCGCTTGATCGAACCAAACAGTGGTCAAATTGAAATCAATAATAAAGAAATCAAAGAGTATGATTTAATCGAATTGCGCCGACAAATCGGCTATGTTGTTCAACAAATTGGACTTTTCCCACACATTACGATTGAAAAGAATATTGCTACCGTGCCAGAATTACTTGGCTGGGAACCAGAGAAGATTAAAGAACGCGTAACTGAACTAATGGCTTTAATTCAATTGCCGTATTCCGAATATGCACACCGATATCCTAAGCAATTATCCGGTGGTCAACAACAGCGTATTGGCGTGGCACGTGCACTCGCAGCCAATCCTCAAATTATGTTGTTAGACGAGCCTTTTGGTTCTGTTGATGCGATTACCCGTAAAGAATTGCAGTCACAAATTAAAGCAATCCATGCAGAATTAGACAGTAAAACATTCCTATTCGTTACACATGACATCAATGAAGCCTTCTTACTCGGCGATCGCGTAATGATTATGGATAAAGGACGCATTGAACAATATGATACGCCTCAAAATATTATAAAAAATCCAAAAGGTGCATTCGTGAATAGTTTATTAGATACGGTTCGCGAAGAAGAATCATTATGGAGTGAGTTAATATGATCGATTACTTAGTTCGATATAGTGACCGTCTTATTGATGCGACAGTAACACATCTGCAACTTGTGACCATCTCATTACTCATCGCCATTGCGATTGCTGGCGTGATTATCTACACTTTAATTCATAACCAAAGATGGTTAAAGCGACTGACTTACTTTTTCTCTGCTTTATATTCCGTTCCAAGTTATGCTTTGTTTGCGCTATTAATTCCTGTGACAGGCTTAGGCGCAGATACGGCTATGATTGTCCTCACATTGTACTGTGAATATATTTTGCTGCGGACCTTTAGTACAGGAATACAAGAAATTGACCCTATGATTGTGGAAGCAGCTATCGGGATGGGAATGACGGATAAAGAATTATTCTTTCGAATCTACCTGCCACTTTCTTCTAAGGCAATCTTTAGTGGGATTCGACTTGCCATGACTTCGAGTATCGGAATTGCGACCATTGGTGCGACAATTAATGCTGGAGGCTTAGGAACGATTCTCTTCTCAGGTTTAAGAACACAAGACATGGTTCAAATTCTTTGGGGGATGATTTTGACGGTTTTATTATGTATTGCGTGCAACTTTATCTTAATACAAATTGAAAAATTTGCGTTAAGAAATTATGAAGTGGAAGGTTAATTTGCTTATAAAAGTTTGAAATTACTTGATGACTCCCAAATGTGAAAGCATTTGGGTATTTTAATATAATTCGGTATTTTATGTCCAAAGTATATAGAAATTTTGTTATAATTATCATATGTAGAAAGAGGTGCTTGCATGCCCGAGTTACCGGAAGTTGAAGTAAATCGAAAAGGTTTAGACAAATTAGTCAAAGGTAAAAAAATTAAAAATATTAACGTCTTTTGGAAGCGAATTGTTGTTCAATTTGAAGAGAATCCAAATGTCCTTCTGCCCTTAATTGATGAGACCATATTATCGGTGGACAGACGAGGTAAATACTTATTATTCCGTTTTCCTGATGGTTATTTAGTGTCTCATTTGCGGATGGAAGGAAAGTATTTTTATTTTCCAAAAGAGGAAGTACCACTAACAAAAGACAAACATACGCATGTCATCATTGAGTTTCATGATAAGAGCCAATTACATTATAATGATGTACGGAAATTTGGTAGAATGGAGTATGTTCCAAAATATTTAATTGAAGCATTCTTTGCCGAACGAAAGATTGGTCCAGAACCAACGGAAGCAGAGTTTCATTTAGAGGACCTCAAAGATCAATTAGAGAAGTCAAAGCAACCTATCAAATCGGCTTTGTTATCACAAAAGATAGTGACAGGACTAGGGAATATTTATGTGGATGAAGTCCTATTCGAAGCGCAGATTCATCCACAAACAGCCGGATTCCAACTATCAGATAAACAAATCAATACCTTGTATCATGCTATAATTCATATAATGAGTAAGGCAGTGGAACTTGGTGGATCAACGATTCGAAGTTACCGCAATACTGTTGGAGAAGCAGGACGCTATCAGAACGAATTAAAAGTATATGGTAAGACCGGAGAGCCTTGTGTCCGGTGTCAAAGTCCCATTGAGAAAATCCGCTTAGCCCAAAGAGGGACGCACTTTTGTCCCGTTTGCCAAAGATTATAACAGGAGATAAACGCATGAAAACTATTGCTATAACAGGAAGTATCGCTACTGGTAAATCCACGGTTTCAAAGTATTTGATTCAACAAGGTTACCCAGTGATTGATACAGATATTATTAGCCGTGTTGTGGTTGAAAAAGGCACTGTCGGCTTAGAACGTCTGAAAGAAAATTTCGGTGAAGATATTATCCAAGCAGATGGAACGTTAAACAGAAAAGCTTTAGGCAATATTGTGTTTAATGACGAAGCGAGTAAAGAAAAACTCAATCAAATTTTACATCCGTTAATTTCTAAAGAATCTAAAGAAAGAATGGCAGCATATAAAGAAGAAGGTCATTCACTAATCTTTGTGGATATCCCTTTATATTATGAAGTGGATATTGACATTCCAACGGATGCCGTCTGGCTTGTATACGTCTCACCAGACATTCAATTAGAACGCTTAATGAAGCGGAATCAAATTGGTGAAGAAGATGCACGCCAACTTATTAGCAATCAAATATCGATTCAAGATAAGGCCAAATGGAGCGAAATCGTGATTGATAATTCAAACACACCTGAAGAGACTCATAAACAAGTCGACCAACTATTAAAAGCAGAGAATAACAAGTAATTACTTAAGGAGGTATGTACAATGCAATGTCCTAAATGTCAGGGTCAGTCATCCAAAGTGATTGACTCACGTCCGGCAGAAGAAGGTCAGTCCATTCGCCGAAGAAGAGAATGTTTAGAGTGCGGCTTTCGCTTCAATACTCATGAGCGAATCGAGCAATCACCATTACTAGTAGTAAAACGCGATGGTACGCGTGAAGAATTTAATCGAGATAAATTAATGCGAGGCATTGTTCGAAGTGCTGAAAAACGGCCGATTGCGGTGGAGCAGATGAATGAACTTGTGAATCAAGTGGAAGAGTCCATTCGAGATGACGCTGACCAAGAGATCGAGACAAGCCGTATTGGGGAATATGTCATGCCTCTTCTTATGGAATTGGATGAGGTTGCCTACATTCGCTTTGCGAGTGTCTACCGTGAATTCCAATCGCGTGAGAGTTTCATGAAAGAATTAGAATCTATGGCAGATAAGCATGGATCACAGATTGAGGAAGGTCAAGATCAAGATGAGCCTAACCATTAATCCGCTTCAACCCTTTGTTTTAAAAGGGCAAGCAGATATTTCAGCTAATTATCTAGAAAGTTTAACTCATTTATATCAACCAATTATCGGTCCAGAAAGTATGGGTCTATACTTAACGCTAATGTCAATGCCAACAACTGTTCACTTGGATAGTCGCAGATTATTACGTCATCAGATTTTACTACTTCACTTGAACATTGGTATTAAAGAATTGAACGAAGCACGGATAAAACTCGAGGCCGTCGGTTTAATGCGAACATATCGCGATATGAAATCAAATTCGAATCCCGTACATCAAACAATTCTCTATGATTTAAAGTTGCCCCTACTCAATCAAGCCTTTTTCCAAGATGCTTTATTAAGTACAGCTTTATTAAATCAATTGGGCGAGAAAGACTACGAAGAGTTAACAACACTTTTAACTGTAGAAGCGATTGATGAGGATCGTTATGCTGAGGAGACGTCCAGCTTTCAAAAGGCGTTATATCCTATTCAAGTCAATGAAGCTGCTACAAAAGTTATTGACGAACAACCAGATAAAGTGCATAATTATGCACCCGGTTTAGAATATAGTCGTTTTATTTCTTATTTAATTTCTGAAGGAATAAACCATTCAGAATTATCTGAAGAATTGAAAAAACAGATTTATGCGATCCATGATATTTACGGCAATACAGAAAGCGAGTTAGCTAATCTAGTATACTTAGCTATGGATAAAACTACCGGAAATGTAAATTTAAATGACTTGAAGAAAATTGCTCAAAGACAAAATAAAAAAGCTGAATCGAATTGGCAATCGAATTTGCAACAAGACCAACTTGAGCCAAGGACGAAGTCGAACCGAACGTCTCGAATGTATTCGAAAGAAGAAGTAGAAGACCGCAGACAACAATTAAAAGCGCAACATCCTGAATTAGCGCCAGAAGCGGTTCAATTGGTGATTTCGTGTGAACAAATGCCGAGTAATGCATTCTTGAATAAGATGAAGCAAGCCAAAAAGACTTTCGCAACCGATTCAGAGCATTTTTATATTAGAGATTTAGCAGAAAAAACACGTTTAAGCGAACATGTTGTGAACTTTTTAATCTACTATCTTTTAGTGATTAACGACAGACCGAATATTTATAAAGGCGAATTGCAACGTGTAGCGAGTGAATGGGAACAAGAGGAATTAACGAATATCCCTAAGGCGATGCAATATGTGAAAGAACAACGCAAGAAGAAAGAAATCGAACAGAAGCAAAGAGAAAACCGTTCGAATTACAAGAAACGTGGACAATCCCAGCATCAAGAGATTATTCCATCTTGGATGAAGGATAAGGAACAGTCCGAGCAACAACAAGAGACTCCTCAAACTGCATCTCAACCGCAATATAGTGAAGATGAGATGCGTAAGCGTCTGAATGAGTTAATAGGGGAAGAAGGTGATTCATAGTGCAAAAAATTAATCAAATACTGACTCGCTTTACGAGAGATCCAAAGTTTCAAGCAGATTATAAAGCGACCGTCGATTATGTCTTAAATCATCCCGATGTCAAAGCGTTTGTGAACCAGCATGAAGAGGCCATTTCTCAAGAAATAATTGAAAATTCGCTTTCTAAATTGAATGAATTCGCACGGGAAATGGATCTATTAAGAAAAGGAGAACAAGGACAAAACCCTGGTTTTAAACCAGTTTTGTTCTTGAATTATAATTACATCGATGTGTCATATGTACCAACGAAGGCCTACTATGACAACAAAGAGAAGCAGCAACAAAGAAGTTTACTAGACAACCGAATGATGTCTGCGGATGTTAGAGAAGCAACCTTGACTGAGTATTATGCCAATACAGAGTCGCGTAAGCAACTTTTAGCCGAAGTGATCAGCTTTTTAGATGAGTACAAGAAGAACCCACATCGTGCTCAAGGCTTATACATTTCTGGGGAATTCGGTGTAGGGAAGACTTATTTACTGGGTGCGTTAGCCAATGCACTGGTGAAGTTGAATAAAAGTGTGACGATGATGCATTATCCAACTTTTACAACGGAGATTAAATCAACCTTTGTGGATAACTCAACACAACAAGTGTTAACAGATGTGAAGTCGGTCGATATCCTAATTATTGATGACATCGGAGCTGAAGCCAATACCGTTTGGGTACGTGATGAAGTATTGACGACCATTCTTGAATACCGTATGAAGGAGTCATTACCTACATTCTTCTCGTCGAACTTTAACTTAAAAGAGATTGAAAGCCACTTAGCTCACTCAAGAGATGGTGGTAACGAAACAATTAAAGCCAAGCGAATTATGGAAAGAATTCGTTTCCTAGCAAAAGAAGTCTCCCTTACAGGAGAGAACTTAAGACATAGAAATAGATAAGGAGGGATGATTTGAACCGTAATCCTGAAGAAGAACTCAAACAAAAGCGACTACTCATGATTTATTTTGGAATCGCCTTAGCCATTCAAGTAATCGTCTTATTCATCTATTATTTTAGAGAAGGACAAACACAATTGGCCTTTCCAATGCTTCTGGGTATTTTTATTACAGGTGCTGGCTTGGTGACGCTTTCTCAGTTTGGTAAGCGACAATAGGACTTGTAATTCAATAAAAGTTATGATATAAATATGATATAGCTTTTGCTGCCATTAGGAAGCGAAAAGCCCTTAAATGAATAAACGACTTTACATGAAGACAACTTTGTAAACTCAATGCTTTCAGAGAGGGATGATTTGGTGCGACATCCTACATTGCTTTATATAAGACCCCTTCATATACTTTTACTCTGAACTCGGTTTCGATATTAGGAGTAGACGCAGACGCCCGTTAAGCTTGAACGAAGTTCATAGAACACTCATTTAGTGTCTCTACGGAAAAAATTGGGTGGAACCACGTATTAAATTTCACGTCCCATTGATTGAGTATACGCTCAGTCAATGGGATTTTTTTGTATATTTTAAAAAAAGAGGAGAATGGTCATGGACAAAATTAAATTAACGTTTCCAGATGGAAATGTAAAAGAATTTGACGCAGGTATTACAATTGCTGATGTTGCTGATTCAATTAGTAAATCACTTAAAAAAGCAGCCTTAGCAGGAAAACTAGATGGGGAAATTATTGATTACCATACACCGATTACTAAAGATGGTGCGATTGAAGTTATCACAAACAAAAGCCCTGAAGCTTTAGAATTAATGCGTCACTCATCAGCGCATCTATTAGCACATGCGTTAACTCGTTTATACCCAGGGATTCAATTTGGCGTAGGACCAGCGATTGAATCAGGATTCTACTACGATACTTATAAAGACGATCCAATCACTGAAGAAGACTTACCTAAGATTGAAAAAGAAATGAAGAAAATTATCTCAGAAAACCACGACATTGTTGGTCGCGTCGTTTCTAGAGAAGAAGCCTTAGAAATCTTCAAAGATGATACTTTCAAACAAGAATTAATTAAAGAACTTCCGGAAGATGAAGAAATTTCGGTTTACCAACAAGGTGAATTTGTTGACTTATGTCGCGGGGGACACATGCCTTCAACAGGTAAGATTAAAATGGTTAAATTATTATCACTGGCTGGTGCATACTGGAGAGGGAATTCAGATAACACTATGATGCAACGTGTTTACGGTACTGCATTCTTCAAACAAGATGAATTAGATGAATTCTTACGTGTACGTGAAGAAGCAAGAGAACGTGACCACCGTAAGTTAGGTAAAGAACTCGGTATCTTCATGATTAATCAAGAAGCAGGGCAAGGTCTCCCATTCTGGTTACCAAACGGGGCAACAATCCGTCGTACCATTGAACGTTACATTATGGATAAAGAAATTAACTTAGGTTATGAACATGTGTATACACCAATCATGGCTAAATCAGATTTATATAAAACTTCTGGTCACTGGGATCACTATAAAGATGACATGTTCCCATTAATGGATATGGGTGACGGCGAAATGCTAGCCCTACGTCCAATGAACTGTCCACATCACATGTTAATTTACAAAAACGACATCCACTCTTACCGTGAATTACCAATCCGTATTGCGGAATTAGGTATGATGCACCGTTACGAAAAATCAGGTGCCTTATCAGGATTACAACGTGTACGTGAGATGACATTGAACGACGCGCATATCTTTGTACGTCCTAACCAAATTAAAGAAGAATTCAAACGCGTACTGAAATTAATTGAAGATGTATACAACGACTTTAATATTACAGATTACCGCTTCCGCTTAAGCTACCGCGATCCAGAAGATAAAGAGAAATACTTTGATGACGATCAAATGTGGGAAAAAGCAGAAGCAATGTTAAAAGAAGCGATGGACGAATTAGGTCTAGAATACTTTGAAGCGATTGGTGAAGCAGCCTTCTACGGACCTAAATTAGACGTACAATTCAAGACGGCCATTGGTCTTGAAGAAACAATGTCTACGGTTCAATTAGACTTCTTATTACCAGAACGCTTTGAATTAACCTATGTCGGTGAAGATGGACATAATACTCACCGTCCAGTAGTTATTCACCGTGGGGTTGTATCAACAATGGAACGTTTCGTTGCTTACTTAATCGAAGAGTATAAAGGGGCATTCCCAACATGGTTAGCGCCTGTTCAAGCAGTATTATTACCTGTAAGTAATGATGCGCATGGTGACCGTATTGAAGAACTTTACCATGATTTAAGAGCGAAAGGTTACCGCGTTGAGATGGACTTACGTAACGAAAAATTAGGTTACAAGATTCGTGAAGCTCAAACGTCTAAAGTACCATACCAAATCGTTATTGGAGACCAAGAGGTGGAAGACGGCACAGTGAATATCCGTCCATACAGCTCTAAAGATTCTCAAACAATGACTTACGACGAGTTTGTTGAATACCTTGAGAAAGATATCGCATCAAAAAGTCGTGACTCTGAATAATTTAAATAGTTAATAGCAGAACAGCTCAACCGTTGTGGTTTATGACCATGATTGTTGAGCTTTTTTGCATGGAAGTGAGGGACTAAAGTGCCGACCACAATTTGCGTATCTCGTGACTTTACTTTAAGTTAGCGCTAAGCTAATTATATACAGCTTTAAACAACTTAAGGAGGATTATATTATGGCGAAAATACATATTAAAAGAGCTTATGATGATGCTAAAGACCAAGATGGTTACCGCATACTAGTGGACCGTCAATGGCCGAGAGGCATTAAGAAAGAAGACTTACATCATGATGAGTGGTTTAAAGACATGGCCCCTTCATCAGACGTACGTAAAGACTTTGATCATGAAGAGGGTAAATTCTCATGGTTCAAAGAAAAATATGAAGAAGAGTTGAACAATCATGATGAGAAAAATTCTTGGCTAGCTTTGGTCAAAGAAAAATTAGATGATGGTCCTGTAACTTTGTTATATGCAGCTAAGGATAAGGACAATAATAATGCTGTTGTATTAAAAGAATGGACAGAGGATCATCTATAAAAATACTCGATACAATCAATTTCATTTTACTTTTAACTAATAACATCGGTATAATGGAACGAAAGAGATTAAAAAATTGAGGAGGAAAATAAATGGTCTTTGAAATTGTAGTGATAGTAATATTAGTTATCTTACTCATCAACCAATTTAACTTATGGAATCGCTTTACAGTTTGGTTTAATCAACAATCTGGTAGCGAAGTGGGAGAAAATGGACGCAATTATAAGGGGTATATCTTTATCGTACTCATTGGAGCAATCTTCGCTTTCATCACAGCTTACTTTCAAACAGCTAGAGAGATTAACTTTGCAGCAACATCTTTAGCGCTTGAGCAATTAGCAATGAATAGCGAAGTGATTGCGGAATCAGCAATGAATGCCCAAACTGCTGCGTTTCAGAATGCTTTTGATTTCACGTCATTGTACTGGCAAAAATTCTTTGAAAATGCGACACTATTTATCCTATTACCAGTCTTAATTAGTTTAGGAACAGTATTCATGCAAGATGAAATGAAGAAAACAAAAGAAGAGTTAGCGCAAGTTACGATTGGTGATTCGAAAAAAGTTGAACCAGAACCTGAAATAGAAGTCGCAGAAACAACTGAACCCACAGAAGAACCTATAGTCAATGAAGACATCACTGTATTAGCTGAAGAAGAAATCAAGGAAGAAGCAGACGACGATACATCTGAATTGTCATAACAAAAAATGAGTTAGTGAGATTTTCTCACTAACTCATTTTTTTATTTATCTTTTAATCGATTTGTACGTAATTGGTTTCGGTCACTAAAGAATGAACGATACGTTAAGTAAGTCGCGATATAAGTAGAAATTGCCGCAGAGGCTAGCATCATAAACATAACCATAATTTGATAAAGAATGGCTTTAGCAGGATCAATTCCCGCAAACATCAAACCAGCCATCATCCCTGGTAAAGTCACTATTCCTACCGTCTTCGTATTATCAATCGTTGGTTGTAACCCCCGACTCATTGTTGCTTTTAGAATCGATTGGGAAGCTTGATAAGGTGTTGCACCAAGAGCCAGTTTTTCTTGAACGGCTTGTGCTTGGTCTGTAAACGTCTGTGATAGGGTAGAGAAGGCTAAACCAATCGAACTCATTGAGCCCCCGATAATCATCCCAGTAATTGGAATAAGTTGAGAGGGTGTGAATTCTAAACTACCTGAAAGTACAAGCACACTAATCGTAATCGTCGCTGTGGTTAAAATCGCAATTAAAGAATTGATAAAAGCGTTTTTCAGCCCTTTACCACGTTGTCCCGCATTCCAGCTAGCATTCAATATCATGACTAGCATCATCGCTAGTGTTACAAATGTGTTATTAACTTGGAAAATTCCTTGTAATAGGAACCCAACCACAACGAGTTGAACAATCATGCGGACAATCGCAATAATTAACTCTTTTTCAAGTTTTAATTTTTTTCGGTATGAAATGATAATCGCAATAATGACTAAAATAAATGATAAAACTAAAGAAGTTGGGGTTACATTAAGCTGGTTCATGATTATCCTCACTTTCATCGAAGCCTATCTTATCTAAGGTGATAAATCGGTCAGCTAATTGTTGTTCTTTTTTAATGTGGCTGACTATAATCACTGTCACATTGTTTTCCTTACGGTATTGATTTAACCATTCCCAGATGATTTTTCGAGTATCTGAATCTAACGCACTTGTAATTTCATCCAGTAAGAGAATATCAGGGCGGAATTGAACGTTACGAATTAAAGCCACACGTTGTTTCTCTCCACCAGATAAAGTTGTAATGTCTTTATCCAAATACGACTTCGGTAATTGAACATGTGAAAGTAAATCTTTCGCAAGCTCTTCATCAAAGTCCATATCGCGAATATCATAACTAAACTGTAAGTTATCTCGCACCGTCTCACCAAATAAGGTTGGCGATTGGAAATAATAAGAGACATTTTGACGTAATTCAATGGGGTCAATGTCCTCGGCATTCTCACCTTTGAATAGATAGTCACCTGACGTTGTTAAGGCAGGGCTTTGTAATTGCGCAAGGTATTTGAGTACGGTACTTTTACCGCTCCCAGAAGGGCCATTAATCGTAAGAATTTCGTTGGGTTGAACGTCAAATGATAAGTTACTTATGATTGTTTGCGTATTGGTTTTAATTGTTAGATTATTAATCTGTATAAGTTCTGACACGGTAATCACCTTTCTTTGAAAAACATATAACCTAATTGTAAGCATTCTAAAAGGCCAATGCAAGATATACTAATAAAAAATATATATAAAAACTCTGAGCCAATGTCATGAACTAACATCGGATCAGAGTTGTTTTGTTAATGATTGATTATTTAATGTTCATTCGGATCGTTTTCTGCATCTGCATGAGTCGGGTGGACTGTTCCTTCTAAGTGATCGGGTCCAGCATATATTGTATATAACTTAAGTGGTTTAGCTCCAGTATTCTCGATATTATGCCACTTATTTGCGGGCACAAATACAGCATCATCATCAGATACTTTTATTTGTACATTTAAATCATCTTCAGTTGGCCCCATCTTACATAAGCCTTCACCATCTTCAATTCGAATAAATTGATCAATGCCTTCGTGTACTTCTAAACCAATATCATCACCTGGTTGAATTGACATGACAGTTACTTGTAATTTTTCGCCTGTCCAAATTGTCGTACGATAGTTATTATTTTCCTTCGTTGCATCTCCGATATTTATTACATACGGCTTTTTACCATGGTCCTTGTAGTCAAATTCCATATTAAATCCTCCTCGTAATAGTTCACACATCTAAAATACATATGTTACATAGACAATAACATTTACATAAAAGTTTGTCAAATAATATAAATGTTGTTTATAAAAAAAGTATTGAGGGAGCAAAATATATTTATATTAAACAATGATTTGAAGGGGCACAATGAGAGAATAGTTTTCTAGATTTAAAGGCAAGCTTATAAGGCAAAGGTATAGTTATACGAGAATAGTCAACAACAGATAAATGAATCACTTATATAAGCAATACAAGTGAGGGTGATGTGTTGTTAGATCGATATTATCAACAATATAAAAAAGAAGTTATAAAATCAATTGATATTCCTGAAGAGAATTTATTAATAACGATCGAAACAATTAATCAACTAAAAAATTATTTCACCGAAGCTGTTGAAAAGATTGATCAAATAAATAACTCGAATTAATCAGGTACAAGCTATTAAGAGCCCCCTTAAATCCAAACGAGGATTAAAAGGGGGCTCTTCTTAAATAAAACTATTTAACTGCTTTAATACTATCTATTAATACTTTAAAGAAAAAGCCAAGACCAATTGTTAGTAGAATATGCCCAATACCAGCAATCCCAGACATCATTTCGGATGATTCCATTCCCATCACAATCATTGATCCATGGATTAACATAATTAGTAAAGATAAGCCTAAACCGGATTGGTAGAACATAATGAATTTTTTATAATGGCGGTGTGCGCTTAATTTAAATTGGTGTTCAAGAATTAATACAATTAAGAAAAAGAACATTCCTAAAATTAAAGTGTGTGTGTGTAATACCCCTAATTGAGTATAGCCAGTAAAGTCATAAATTCGAGCGAATTCACGATCAAATAATCCGAAAGCCAGACCTAAAATCATATAAATCATACTCGTACGTGCTAATTTGTGTTGCATATTACTCTCCTTTTGTGTTGTTTAAGCCATGAAGTAACCAAGAAATCTTTCGATTGTATTCTAAGAGAAGTGTTTGTGAATCCCACTCATTGGCGATAAATTCAGTTAAACTATTTGTAACCAATGACATGACAAAGTATAAAAAGCTCATTGCTTCTTTTTTATTTGAGATATCAAGGTGGTTCTTTTCTAATATCGAAAACCAATGATCAAACATCTTTGATTCAGATGGAACTTTACGACGTCTCGAGAATATTAATTGATCACTTCCTGTTAAGAATTTGATTTGTTTCCATCGAATATCCTGATGATCGAGGTGACTAATTTCCTTCAAGTAATTCGCAATCCCATCAAATAGGGCATTCTCACTTTGTTGAATGTGCTGCATAATATCAATATGAATTGCGCGTGCAACGGTTGATATTAAGTAATCATTCGCATCAGCCAAATCTTTAAAATACTTATAAAAAGCGCCCCGAGACATATTCATTAAAGAAATGATTTCCGACACCTTCACTTGACTCAGCGGCTGATCGTAAAGAACATCCAATAAAATCAATTCAATCTGTACGCGTTTTTCAGCATCTAAATGTAAAAAAGTATCTTTTGGAATATCAAAACCTCCTCTATAACTTATTAGTGACAGAGTGTCACTATGTGAGTATAGCACGAGAGTGACACTTTGTCATTAATGATTAAAAAAATTAATATTTGCTTAGTTAAAGGGTTGGTGGTAAGTTTTACTTGAACAAATTATTCATAAAGGAGGGCAAATAATGATTGAAAGAGAAGAGTTATTTGACTACATTGAAGATAAATATAAAGTTAAACCCGACCATCCTTGGGATACCTTTGAGAATTATGCAGCCTTGAGACATAAGGACAATGAAAAGTGGTTTGCCCTTGTTATGGACATCACTCCAGATAAGATTGGCCTAAAAGGAGATAAGAAAATCTATGTCCTGAATCAAAAAGTGAGAAATGAATTCATCGGCATGCTCAGAAAAACAGAGGGGATTTACCAAGCTTATCACATGGACAAAGATAATTGGGTGACCATTAATTTGAGAGAGATGGATTCAATGGGTGATATTGAAGATTTAATTGAAGAAAGTTTTGATTTGATGAAATAGGGTTGAGTATAAAGAAGATATATTAAATCAATTCAAAAGGAGTTTTCATATATGCTTGGTTTACCTAGAGGTGAAGTGTTTTTAGTTCCCTGGACAGGTGAATGGGAAAAAGAATTTTTACTAGAGAAAAGAAGAATCCAAACTAAGATTGAATCCTATCCAGTTAAAATCCATCACATTGGTAGTACTGCAGTAAAGTATTTAAGTTCAAAGCCTATTATTGATATCGCCATTGAAATTGAGCAATTTAGGGATGGAGAAAAGTGTATTTCGGCCTTAGAATCACTTGGTTATACTTATCATGGTACAAACATATTACCCGATCGACATTATTTTACTAAAGGAGAACCTAGAACTCATCAAATTCATATGTATCAAACTGGAAACGAACATTTGGTAGATCAGTTAGATTTTAGAGATTATTTGAGAAATAATAGTCAAGTCAAAAATGAATATGAAACATTAAAGATAGAATTATCAAAAATAAACAAAACAAATAAGCATAAATATGCTGAGGAAAAAACTGCATTTGTTCAATCGATATTGAGAAAAATCAATCATCCTTAATATATGAATGAAGTTTAAAAACCATGACCATCTTTGGAGTAGTATTGATTATAGCCTTCATGAGTAAAAATGAATAAAAAAAAGGTTTCCTATCAGCCTTTGAAAGCTGGTAGGAAACCTTAGTGAAGCTATTATGGAGATGAGGAGATTCGAACTCCTGTCCAAATATCTCGCCACTTACGAATCTACGTCAATAGTTTATCCATTTAAAGTTTGGCTCACTGTTAGCCGATAAACGGGCATCGCAGTTCGCGAGTCTGGTAATCTCTTATTTAACTTGCAGACGGAAAGTTAAATCGTATCCCACTGAATTTGAGACCGGCATCTGAGCACATGGGCGATGCCAGGCCGATCTTCACCCGCAGTTCTTAGGCTGCTAAAGCGAAATTATTGTTTGTTTTGTTTGCAGTTATATTTAACTGTAGCGTTTTTAGGAAGTCGCTGCCTTCCTGACGCATCATAAGTTCGAACAATACCTGTCGAAACCAAGACATCCCCGATATGATACTCAACTAGTATAGCACGGAGAGTATCATAAGTCAAACTTAGTCAGTCTTTTATCTACTCCGACTCTAACTGAAACGTCTTCTCAGTGACTTGAGTAATTTCTTCCGGATTGTATCTGACTTCTTTCATTTGAACCTTGCCTTCTTTATCAACAACAATTGCTGTTGTAGAAACTGTACCAAACTCTTGATACCCACTTAGGAAAATCGAAGAACTTTGTCTAGCATACTCTTTGTCTAAATGCTCTGGGTAATGCTTAAAGTCTGGATTAGGTGTCTTGTCTTGAAAGCTTTTAATCATTTGATTGACAGATGGGGCTTGGTTCGCCTCAAGCATTTGAGTTAAATCACTTTCAGATTGAGTTTGACGGTACTTAGATAAATCATCTTTCGTATTACTCACACTATGAATCCCATCGGATAGGGGAGTCATAGCATCCGAGACATTATCATATAGATACAGGTCATCTAGTGTTCCAAATAATAAATTATACCCATCATAGTTCAGGCGGTTCTTTCTTAATTCCTTCGCATACTCAATAGCAGTCATATCGCCTTTAAGAAAATTCGAAATCAACTCACCACGCGATGTTAATTCAACCGGTTCATGCTTTGTAAAAGGCTGATTAGTCAAAGCGGCAAAGCGACCTGTCTTTGTCATGGCTAACCATGTTCCGCCAGCTTTCATATCACGGCCACCAATAATGTTTGGCTCATCTTCCCAGAAATGAATCGCCTTACTTTCTCTATGGTAAGACTCATCCCGGTTAGCAATTAGTACGAATGGATACGGTCTATCCGCATCTTTATTGAATGTAATTAAGCACATATGTGTCACCTCCTATATTATACTTATTAATTCATCTTCATTTGATAGTATATCATTAAGATATAAAATAAATATGAATTTGCTTCAAGTTCAAAAAATAATATATAATTAAATAATTAGCTATTTAGTTATATAATGATATGAATGTGAATTCACATGGGAGATTTTCATGCAAAAAAATACCTACACAAAGGTATTTAAAAAAACAAAGTATATCATTATAACTTTTTCACTAATCATGATATACTAAATTTGTTGGAAATTTATATTTGACAATCGAAAAAGAAATTTGAGGAGAGAAATATTTATGATAATTGGAATTCCGAAAGAAATTAAACCAAATGAAGATCGCGTTGGTATGACACCTGGTAACGTGCAAACGTTAGTGGATGCAGGTAATACTGTGTATGTTGAAAAACACGCTGGTGACGGATCAGGTTTTACTGATGAGGAATATATTGAAGCTGGCGCAGAAATCAAAGATGATGCAAAAGACGTATGGGCCGCTGATATGGTAATTAAAGTAAAAGAACCTCTACCAGCAGAATATGATTACTTCCACGATGGATTAATCTTATTCGCCTATCTACATCTTGCGCCTGAATTAGACTTAACTCAAGCATTATTAGATAAAGGCGTAATTGGTATTGCATACGAGACAATGGTTGAAGACGGTACGTTACCATTACTTACTCCAATGAGTGAAGTAGCAGGACGTATGGCTGTTCAAATTGGTGCTCACTTCTTAGAAAAACATAATGGTGGACGTGGAATTCTATTAGATGGTCTACCAGGCGTGAGCAGTGCCCACGTTGTTGTTATTGGTGGAGGAATCGTGGGATACAACTCAGCGAGACTCTCAGTTGGTATGGGAGCTAAAGTAACAATTTTAGATATTAATCCACAACGTTTAGCTGAATTAGAAGACTTATTAGGTGGACAAGTTGAAACACTAATGTCTACTGAAGAAAATATTGCGAAAGTAATCCAAGATGCTGACGTGGCTATTGGTTCTGTATTAATCCCAGGACGTCGCGCACCAATCTTAGTAACTGAAGATATGGTTAAAACAATGAAAGAAGGATCTGTGATCGTCGATATCGCTGTTGACCAAGGTGGTAACTTTGAAACAACGACTCACGCGACAACACATAAAGACCCTGTATACATTAAACATGGTGTTGTTCACTATACAGTTGCGAACATTCCAGGTGCTGTACCACGAACTGCGACATTAGGATTAACTAACGTAACATTACGTTACGCACAAGAAATTATCAACAAAGGTGTTAAAGAAGCAGCTTTAGGTAACTCAACAATCTTAACAGGAATTAATACTTATAAAGGTATTCTTACTCAAGAAGGTGTTGCTGAATCACAAGACCGTGAATTCACTGACGTACATGAGTTATTTGATAAATAATTAAATGAATGAAGGTTTAACCCGGGAGCAGAGATGCTTCTGGGTTTTTGTGTTTTTTAAGGTTCTTTGTCAAATAGTGTTGGTAAATATTTAAGGCGATAGATTTAGTTCTATCGTCTTTTTTTATGTAAGTATATTAGTCATCTGTTGGATGAGAGTATATTCGTCTATAGAGCTGCTTCGTCACAAAAATACAATGGGCGTACAGGTTCAGCATTAAGTTGTTGAAGCTGGGTTGAGATTAAAATACGACATCTTAAGTGACCGTAATTGCGATAACCATAGCCAGATCGTTTAATCATCTTGATTTTGTTTACGGTACCTTCCACAACCCCATTCGAGAGTGTATAAGTTAAGCTGTTTTCAATATCTAACGCGTAGGAAGTTAAGGTTCGAAACGCCGTTCTCACTTTGTGTGGGAAGACATATTTCTTACTTTCCATTAAGGTAGTCTCAAACGCTTGGAAACGCCGGTAGCGAATGGCCTCAATCAGTCGGTGCACAAAGTCATAAGTGCGTGCCAGTTGAGCATCCAGTTGGATTAAATAGTCTACCATGCCTTGTTCACTGATCAACCCATCAAATAATCGATGGGTATGATAGTGGGTAAAATCCAACGCTTCGCGCGGCTTCAAGAGCAGCTTCCACAATCGTTTAAGCTTGGTATAATCCCGGGGCTGAGTATAGCGTAGCCGATTCATAACCCGAATGCGATACACGTTTAACACTCGGTTTAAGAGCTGAACGATATGGAAGCGGTCAATAATGACATGGGCATTCGGGAATAACCGCGGTAAAAAGTCTCGATAAGGGGAATACATGTCCATGGTGATGGTTTTCACCTGCCGCCGTTCTTCCAGTGAGAACCGTAAGAAATAAGCCCTTAAATACCCTTGAGTTCGGTCTTCAAGGATATCCACCATTTGATGTGTCGCGTTATCCATTAACACACACGACATTGCCCTGGGCACATTTTTAACCGATTTAAATTCATCGATCGCCAAGTGGGACGGTAAGCGGCTAGGCTTAGGATTTAGGTTGTCCCCATAGGTTTTTAATTGACGGATGACCGTCGTAGTTGAAACATTCAGGTGTTGGGCGATGAAGGTCATGGACTGCATCTGAGCTAATTCTTCAATGATGACATACTTCACCGCATTAGAAATAAAACAACGCCGACGAGTTAAGGAAGTGACAGCTACTGTGGCCCACGGCAATGTTTACACAAATAGCGTTGTTTCCTTAACTTTTAATAGATAGGCTGAAAGTTGTATTGTCCCAATAAAACGACGGAATTCATCGTACCGTTTCGTATGATATCATGACTACTTTGATTTAGACAGCCACAGTGAGAACAGGCTTGAGGCAGATGATCGAGATCCCCGTCATCGTGAGGACTTTCGATGGGCACCTTCACATCCAGGGACGTCGTTTGAACCGACGGACGGAATTGTTGAACATCTCCATAGGATTTTTCTTGTAAACCATGCGTTAATTTAATGTGAGGGTCTTTAATTCCTAGTAAAAGAGCGGTAGAATGTAAGTAAGCAATTTTGATTTCCTTTCTTATGTGTTTGGTCGTACTTACATCATAACGGAAATCACTGGCTTTTTGTGTATACAAAAATAGTGCGGGTGAT
Organism: Ruoffia sp. FAM 20857; assembly: GCF_045528645.1. NCBI lineage: Bacteria > Bacillati > Bacillota > Bacilli > Lactobacillales > Aerococcaceae > Ruoffia > Ruoffia sp. FAM 20857. The sequence goes on along the minus strand of NZ_JBGQRB010000023.1, from coordinate 4,687 downwards.
TTCTCACCAACACTAAAAATTATAGAACCTTTTTTTGTATAGGGAATTGATTATTTATGTGATAAATAGGAATTGAGGGTGCTTGGCTAGGGAATTGAACCCCCTCAACTCCATTATAGCTTTACTAAGGTTTCCTAACAGCTTCTAAACGCTGGTAGGAAGCCTTTTTTAATTCTAAAGCTTTGCTTACAATTGCTATAAACCATTACCAACCATTACCATTTCCATTACTACTCGAAAAATGGTAATGGTTTTTAGTTCTGGATTTTTAACGGCAGCTTTTACTATCTTCGTAGTATTTTCAATAAGAAAGATGTTATCGTAATCTACTACTATTAGTTTATTGTCATCAATAGAAACAATCTCTATATATTGAAGTAGAAAGGCATAGACTTCAACTTCTGTTTGAAACTTTTCAATTACTAGTTCTCTTAAATCCTTGTATATATCAAAAAGATTTTATTTTAGTTTTGCATATTTTGTTTCAATTTTTTACTATTTAATTCCAAATATCCCTGAGTTCAATGGAGAAAAAGCAAACCAAACATAAATACTTATTGCTATTATTACTATCGATATAAAATATAAAAAAAGTAACAAAATACTTTTTAATGTAACCTTCTTGTGCAGAACATTATTTTTTATATAAAGAAATAATGTTCTTAAACAGACTGCCAACAGAATGATAGATATAATTCCTATTGGATAATAGCCTAGAGAATACTTTTCGGGGAGTATAATATATAAGGCGTATATTCCAATGAACAAAAAATCTATCGACAATAAAGTAAAAAAGTCTTTTTTTTCAACCAATTTCAATCCACTCCTTTGTTCCTAATTTGACATAATCTCTGAAATCCTTTCAAAAAGGATTTCTCTTAAGGTCAAGTGAAGTACTATTCCTACAATAAATATTTTTTTCTTATACAATAGAGATCCATTAAATAATTTTTAATCAACCGTATATTTACTTATTATATCTCTTTTTTACTAATATTAGTTATCTTTCCTATTAACATCGAAAAAAGGGTAATGGTTTTTAAATTCAAGTTAACAAACTTCTTTAATTTTCCATAAATCTAGCAAATTTATCTGCGGTGTCTTTCTTTTCTTCTTTAGTAACATGAGCATAGATATTCATTGTTGTTTGAATATCCGTGTGTCCTAGGCGAGCCTGTACATCTTTTATTGAAGCTCCCATAGAGAAGAGGATACTACAATGCGTGTGTCGTAACCCATGAACGGTAATTTGTTTGAGTCCATTACGCTTTTGCACATTTCTCATACGGTTATTGGGAACATTAATTGAATAGAAATTATTTCTAGTATTCGCAAAAACATTCTGATCGTGTGTATTGGTATTAAATCCAAGTTTCAGCATGAATTGAGCCTGATACATCTTCCACAGCTTTAAAAGCTTCATAGAGTCATAATCCATATCAATCACTCTTCGACCTTTCACCGTCTTCGTAGGTTGCATGATAATCTTATTATTTAAGCCCCTAGTAAGTGTTTTACTAATGTTGAGTGTAGATGTATCAAGATCAATATCCGACCATTTAAGAGCTAGTATTTCTGATTTTCGAGCACCACTGTACGATAATATCCTAAAGTACGTATATCCGTTTATATCTAAATTTTCAACCATTGTATCTTTAGTTATATTCAAATTTAAATTCTGTTTTAGAACGGTGTCTATACATTCAAAGTATTTCTAGTAATAACACAGTTTATTGATACGCATCAATTATTACAGCGGTTACCTCTTGTATACTGTAGATGTAACAAAAATACAAATGCGGAGGATTTATAGAAATGGACAAAAATATAGCAAATGACATAAATGGAAAATTAAACTTTTTACTGGAAGACCATGGTGTAACATTTGATGATTCTAATATGGCTGTAGACTCTTTAGATACTTTTCACAAAAAAGCAGACGCTTTGTTAGTCGCGCATAACTGTGAGATACCAGAAGCAGCGCATGATATTACTGGCTTGCAGCCGAAATTAAATATGCTGATTCAAGGGCATGGAGCGGAATTTGATGATTCGAATTTAGATCCCAATAGTATAGATACTGTCCTTCAAAAACTTGAGATTCTACAAGATGAACATGGTGCATAAAAGAAAAAGAGTCGCTATCTTAACGGATAGTGATTTTTTTATTCGAATGTTTAAATGAATGTAAGAGATTGATATAAATCAATTCGCAAACAAAATATTCGGTCTATACTAACTGTGTAATCAAAACATTCAGAGTAATGACTAAAAAATAAAGGAGAGAGAAGATGATGACGATAACGTTTCAATTAGAAAAATTGACCTGTCCATCTTGTATGCAAAAAATCATAGACAATGTAAATGAATTAACGGAGATAGAAACAATAAAAATTTTATTTGATAGAAGCAAAGCAAGAGTAGTATTTGAAGACAATAAAATATCAGAAGAAGAAATTCTTCATAAGATTGAAGAGATTGGATATTCAGCAAAGAAAATATAATAACGTATGAAAGTTGATTGGGGTCAATTTTAAATGAAAAAGCGCAGGGTATACTGTAGTCAACAAGTACAAACTAGGAGGAGAAAGAAATGGGTTTTCAGCAAAAAATATTAAGCAGTAAAAATAAAATCACACTTATCTCAGGAATTTTAATCGTTATAGGATTTATTGCACACTTTGGTTTTGGAAACACACAAGTTTTTAATATCGCATTCATTATCGCATCTATTTTAGGGGTGGCACCAATCGCCATTCAAGCTTTTGGGGCTTTAAAGGTAAAAGTAATTTCAATTGATGTGTTAGTAACCATCGCAGTAATCGGTGCTTTCCTCATTCAAAACTATGAAGAGTCAGCTATCGTAACGTTCTTATTCTTATTCGGTAGCTGGTTAGAGGCTCGCACATTGAACTCTACTCGTTCAGCGATTAAAGAATTGACAGAAATGGCACCAGAAGTAGCTTTTAAACAAATGGAAAATGGTGAATTTGAAGAAGTTGATGTATGGGATGTTGACGAAGGCGATATCCTACAAGTCCGTACAGGTGGAAAAGTTCCAGTTGATGGAACGGTTGTTATTGGTGAAGGTCACATTAACGAAGCATCAATCACTGGTGAAGCGGATCCGGTTCGAAAAGAAACAGATTCAGAAGTCTTCGCAGGTACAATTTTAGAAAATGGAACCCTACAAATTCGTGCAGACCGTGTAGGAGAAGATACAACTTTCGGTAAAATTATTGAGCTTGTTGAAGAAGCTCAAGATTCAAAATCAGAAGCTGAACGCTTTATTGACCAGTTCTCGCAGTGGTATACACCAACTGTCTTAGTCTTAGCGTTTATCGTGTGGATTTTTAGTCAAAATATCGAGTTGGCCATTACAATACTAGTACTCGGATGCCCAGGTGCATTAGTCATTGGAGTACCTGTTTCTAACGTAGCTGGTATCGGAAATGGTGCAAAAAATGGTGTATTATTAAAAGGTTCAGAAGTAATTCAAGACTTTAGTAAAGTTGATACGATTCTATTTGATAAAACAGGAACTCTAACTGTAGGTAACCCAGAAGTTGCCGAATTTAAAACCTATGGGGATGCAGATCAAGCACTAAGCTATCTGGCAAGTGTCGAGAATGAATCGGATCACCCACTCGCAAAAGCGGTTCTTTCACAGTTAGGCGATATTGAAATGTATCCAGTAGATGAAACAAACGTTGTAAAAGGTGGAGGAATCGTCGCAGAAGTCGATGGCCACCGCGTTGCAATAGGAAACGTCGCTTTAATGGAAAAAGAAAATATCCAATTAACAAAAGAAGCTCGTGAAGATTTTGAAGCCTACGAAAAACGTGGAAACTCATTAGTTATTACAGCAGTCGATGGTGAGTTGAAAGCTCTAATGGGGATTCGTGACCAAATTCGCCCAGGGATTAAACAAGATTTACAAGCGATGAAAGCTTTAGGTGTTAAGAACTTAATCGTACTATCAGGAGATAACCAAGGTACTGTTGATTTAGTCGCTGAAGAATTAGGATTAACAGAAGCCCATGGAAACTTACTGCCAGAAGATAAGGCAGACTACCTCAAAGAACTCCAAGCTCAGGGTCAAATTGTCGCATTCGTTGGTGATGGAGTAAACGATAGTCCTTCATTAGCCCTTGCGGATATTGGAATCGCAATGGGTAGCGGAACAGACGTCGCTATTGAAACTTCTGATGTCGTTTTAATGAACTCAAATATGAGCCGCTTGCCTCACGCTTTAGGCTTAACTAAAGCAACCGCCAATAATATGAAACAAAATATTGTCATTGCAGTTGTTACTGTACTTGTTCTTCTAGCAGCCGTTTTCTTCTCAGACTGGATGAACATGTCAATCGGTATGTTAGTACACGAAGGAAGTATCTTAGTCGTTATCTTAAACGGTATGAGACTATTGCGCTACAGACTCAAAGGAACTATGTAGAAACGGCGAACGCAAAAGAGGTTCATGTATAAAAAATACAATAAAAACTAAATAGATTACGATAGAATTTCCAATATAATATAGTCGAACAAATTTCGAAAAAAGGGAGTGTCAATAATTATGTGTAAATGAAGTACTCCTTCTATAAAATCGATTTATTAATTTGTTAATCTTTCAAACATTTTTTCTAGCTCTGCTTCAGCTTGTTGGAAGCCGCGGTGAATCCGTGTC
>NZ_JBGQRB010000022.1:0-39632 GCF_045528645.1 Ruoffia sp. FAM 20857 | reverse complement strand
CATCCGTGGTAAGATGGGTGTAGGTCATTTGTGGTCACTCCTTTGTATTCTTTGGTCGGAATTACAAGTTGAGTGTACCACAAATGGCTGTTTTAGTTGTCTAGCTTAATTTTACAATCGGCGATATTAATAATATGGTTGACCATTCGATTGTGTCCAAAGCACAACTTTATCTTGCGCCAAACTCTGTTGGACGTCGATAATACGTTGATTTGTACTGCCTCTGAATTGCCTTGTGAGGTCTTTTTTATTAATGTCAAAACGCCCATCGACTAAAACATCGATAAGGGATAATAGTTCCAACTTATCTTCAGATTCTGAAAGTAATTCTTCCCATGTATAACCAGTCCATGACCAAATATCTTTAGTCTGCTGGTATTTTTCTCGGATTGATCTACATAAAGGGACTACGATATTAGTATTTAACATAGGCTCTCCACCTAGTAATGTTAAGCCTTGGCAGTATGATGCAGCGAGGTCTTCAATGATTCGCTCTTCTAGTTCTTGCGTATAAGGTGTACCGTAATTAAAGTTTTGTGCGACACGGTTGTAACAACCGATACAGGCAAAGGGGCAGCCACTGACGTAAAGGCTGCATCTGACTCCTTCACCATCCACAAAATTATACGGTTTGTAATCCGCAATCTTACCTAGACTTAAATCTTCAGCTAGCCATTCTTTTGGTTTTGGATTTTTCATTCGAGTACGCTCCTTGAGTCGTTTGCTAATTTCGCTTTCTGATTGCGTTTCAATTTCACAATGCTATCGGGAATGTGTTTCACACGCGCGTTAATTTCTTTATGTCTTCCACGCACCATAGGTCTTTTCTGTGGATTTCCTAAATAACCACAAGTTCTCTTTACTACATCTGAGGTGTCAGGATTCTGATTGCCACATTGTGAACATTTAAAACCGCGTTCGGTCGCTTCAAATTCACCATCAAAGTCACATTCATAACAATGATCAATTGGTGTATTTGTTCCTAAATAACCAACCTTGTCATAAGCAAAGTCCCAAACTGTTTCTAACGCTTTTAAATTTTGGCGCATATTCGGATACTCACAGTAATGAATAAACCCGCCACTACAGTATTGTGGATAATCTTTTTCGAATTCGATTTTCTCAAAAGGGGTTGGATTTTTTCTGACATCATAATGGAAAGAATTCGTATAATAATCTTTATCGGTAATATTAGGAATCGATCCAAATCGTTCTTTATCCATCCGACAGAATCGATCTGTTAAACTCTCTGAAGGAGTGCTGTACACACTGAAGTGATAGCCGTACTGATCACCAAGCTCGTCTGCCTTGGCTTTAAGAGTTTTAATCACATCTAGTGTAAAATCTTTAGCTTCTTTATTCCTTTCCCAATCGGGACCATAAAAAGCAGTTGCCACTTCATATAGACCTATATAGCCTAGTGATACCGTTGCGCGTTTGTTTTTAAATAATTTATCAACGGATTCGTCTTCATTCAATCGCTCACCAAATGCTCCATATTGATATAAGATGGGGGCATTCTCTGGTAAAGCTTCCTTCACTCTTTCAACGCGATATACTAAAGCATCAGTCATAATATCGAGTCTTTCCTCTAATATTGACCAAAACTGCTCTTTGTTCTCGCTAGATTCAATCGCTATTCTCGGTAAATTTAATGTGACAACCCCTAAGTTCATTCGACCGTCATTGACTTCATTTCCATTGTCATCTTTCCATCCTTGCAGAAATGACCGGCACCCCATTGGCACTTTAAAGCTGCCTGTTAACTCAACTAATTTGTCATACATTAGAACATCCGGGTACATTCGTTTAGCTGTACATTCAAGTGCTAACTGTTTGATATCATAATTCGGATCTGCTTCTTTTAAGTTCACTCCATCTCTTAATGTAAAGACAAGTTTAGGGAAAATTGCAGTTCTTTTCTCGCTACCCAAGCCTTCTAATCTAACTTTCAAAATAGCAAATTGGATTTCCCTTTCAATCCATGAAGTCCCTAGACCAAAGCCAAGTGTCGTAAAAGGCGTTTGTCCTTGAGAAGTATAAAGTGTATTAATTTCATATTCCAAACTTTGCATCGCATCATAAATATCTTTTTTCGTCTTACTCATCGCAAATGCTTTTTGTTTATCCTCATCTTCAATCCACTCATGCGCCATCTTTAAATTCTTATGATAATTTTTCTCTGCATAAGGAGCTAAAATCTCATCAATTCGGTTTGCACTAGTTCCTCCGTACTGACTACTTGCAACATTGGCAATGATTTGAGCCATTTGAGCCGTAGCCGTTTGGATCGATTGGGGTGACTCGACTTGGGCATTTCCAATTGTAAATCCTTCATTAAACATTGTCTCAAAATCAATCAAACTACAATTTGTCATCGGTGCATAAGGTTGATAATCCAAATCATGGTAGTGAATTTGTCCTTTTAAATGCGCGTTAGCGACATGAGGAGGAAGCATCTTTAACCCAATTGCTTTAGCCGTGACACCTGCAGTCAAATCTCTTTGTGTATTAAAGACACGACTATCTTTATTCGCATTCTCATTCACTAGTGTACTTTCTTTTGCAGTTAGGGCTTTAATACTTTCATTGATATCAACAGATAACATGCGTTCTTGTTCTCTTTGTACCCGGTAGCTAATATAGGCCTGGGCAACTTCATTGTATTTAGAGGCCACTAGTACCTCTTCTGTTACTCGCTGTATTTGATTAATCGTCAATTCTTGACCATATCTATTTGATAGTTTAGTGATGATGTCTTTAACTAATTCCGATATTTCAGCATCCTCGCTTGAATATACATGAGTAAATGCTTTGTTAATCGCTGCTTTTATCTTATTCGGATTAAAGTTTACAACTCGCCCATCTCGTTTGATAACGATTGTATTTGTTATATTTTCCTTAATACCTTTAAATGTTTGCTCCATTTCCATCCTCCTTCAACACAATATATAGTGTTCACTTAATAATAATATCACATATATTGTGTTAGTCGAGGATTTTTTTAACGTTTTCATAAATATTATTTATTTACAATTGTAAGTAACTGCGATGTGAAAGGATTGGAGATGATATTTTTTTGTGCAATAAAACTCTGTCTACGATGATAATGACAGAAATGAACTTAGTCCACGAATGAATCGGACATGTCTCTAGTTGTCCACGTTTATAGGACCAGTATATAGCTGGAATCGAGTACTCGGATTTTTTCGAATGCGTGTTTAGTCGTAATCTAGGACTCGAATTGAATTCGAATGCGTATTTAGCTGGAATTGAGTACTCAAATTGAATCCGAATGCAGGTTTACCCATTTTCCCAACGAAAAATGAGCTGCAACCACAGCTCCTTCAATCAACACTTATTATTCTATGACTAGCATGTTATTATCATCGAACTTCCAGCTATCACCATATGCAACTTCCCAATAATAACCGTCAAGATCTTGGAAGTAACCACTATACCCGCCCCAATCCGTAGGTTTAGGATATTTCGCGATCAGCCCACCAGCAGACTCAACCAGTTTAACAAATTCATCCACTTCAACTTTAGTTTTAAAGTTGATTGCTAATGTGATTCCACTAAAACCTGTATTAATGACTGAAGGGTTGGTTGGATTTATTTCATTGGCTAAATCTTCCTGTGAGAATAACTCTATTTTTTTCCATCCTTATCAAAAATTACAGTCGGTGGGTTATTAGCCTCTTCATTGGTTTTAAAGTCGATTTCTTTGTAGAATTCCATTGCCTTACCAATATTTTTGACACCTAAAGCAACTAAGTTAATTCGATTCATATTCATGACTCCCTTATTCATTTATTTTAAAAAACGCTTAGGCCTACACAATGATTGTTGTAAACCTAAGCGCTAATTAGTTCAAACTGCTTATTCAGCTGTTTCGTCAGTGTTGTTAAATTCATCTAGGCTCGAAATCTCGACACTTTCGCTGCTCTCTTCGCTATCTTCAATTGTATTGAGTTCCACAATATTACCGTCAGCATCGACTTCAGCCATGACGTAATCTATTGAGTCAGTTTCTTCACTATTTCGAATCCAAGCATACAGCCAACTTTCATCTTCGAATCGATAAGTTATCTCTGATGGCTCACCAATTAATTCCTGTAACTCTTCAAATGTAGTAAACTCACGATTGTCACACTCTGAATCTTGCCAAGTTTCAATTTCTTCTAAAGTAATGTTTAAGGGCTCAAAGGCCGTCTCATTCACTAACAATAAATTCACTTCTGTTAAATAAGCCGCAGCAAAGCCCTCTTCTGTTTCTGTACTTTCAACAGATTCTGTCGAAGCTGCCTGTCCACTACTTGCTTCCGCTGCCTTTTCTTCTGAGAAGATTTGTGCATATAGAATAGCTGATTCTTCATCATTCATTGAATAATACAATAAGAATTCACTTGCACCTGCATCAAATGTTTCGGTAGGCTCGCCCGCTAATTCAATGACTTCTTCTTTAGTCATGTCGGTTGAACCTTCGGAAATGAACGTCTCAAACGTAGACTTTAATTCATCTAAAGGTATTTGGGGCAGATCGTCATAGGCTCCAAACCAGCGAATATAATTCACTTTATCCTCTTCACTTAATTCTACTTGTTCCAGTTCTTCATCACTTGTACTAGAACTACTTTCTGATGCTGCTATGCTTATTGGGGTGAATAGCATCGCGAATAACATCGCTACTAAAAACCCTTTATTTCTATGACTCATCTCTATCCATCCTCACTTCAGATTGTTACTATAGACAAGTATAGCATAGGCCTCGATATTTCTAAATATTTACAGTCTTCGCTTATTTATTGTAAAATACCTTGATTGCTTCGTATAAGTAATCCGCTGCGCCTTCAGTAATATCTTCATAGTATTTCTTGAAACGCTCATCTTGTGTATACATTTGAGCTAGGCTAATGTGTGCTTCTTCAGAGTATAGATCATCTGGCCAAACCATGATTAGCCATTCTTTATGTAATTCAGTAACTCGTTGCCCTTCTGCACTTTCAGGTTTCCATTCTGGTACGGCATTTACTAGAGCTTCACTGATTTCTTCATTAAGCTTTTCTATATGTTCGTACTGTTCTTGCGTTAAATTTCCGAATTTTTTATTTGATGAATTAATGATATCATCACCATATTTTTCTTCATTAGCTTTAATTTGTTGTTTTTTAAAGCCTTCAAATTCTTTTTTAGACATTGTTAAGTCCTCCTTGTATATTTTAATTGTGTTTTCGACTGTATCCATCAATTGACTAATACGGTCTTTTTCCGATTTTAGGTGTTGATAATGTGTTTCCAATGCTTTAAGACGATCAAATTCTGAAGAATTAACCATCGCATGAATTTCCTCTAATGTGATACCAAATTCTCGGTAAAACATTATTTGTTGCAACATTTTCACTTCGTCTTCACTATAAACTCGGTACCCATTCTCTTCGACATACGCAGGTTTTAACAAATCAATCGCATCATAATGACGCAATGTTCTTGTGCTAATCCCGGCTAGTTTTGCTAATTCTCCAATTGAATAACTCATTTCCTCACCTCTTCATACAGATTACACCTTAACGTTACGTCAAGGTCAAGCCATTTTATATAATATTTTCTAAAATAATAAAAAATCAGCCGGTGCATTCAATGCATCGACTGACTAAACTTTATTGAGTTGCTTTTTGCTGTTGTAATTCAACAAGCGTCTTATTGCGTTTGTAATAAGCTGGAACTAAGGCAAGTACAGCTCCTAACCAAGCCATTGGATTAGATATAACTGGACCGGCAAAGCCAATAAGCCCACTTAAACCAAACGCCGCAATGATTCTCATCGTTAATTCCATCACTCCTGCGACTGTCGGGATAAAACTATCTCCCAACCCTTGGAGAGTGTAACGAAGGACAAAGAGAATCGCTAAAATCCAATAAAATGGACCGGTTAATTGGAAAAAGTACTGTCCGTAACTTCTCAGAACTTCTTTGGAAGAACTGTCTCCGAAGACACTCGTTAATTCTCCACCGAATAAGAATAAAATAACTGAAAAGAGTATTGACACTGATATCGAAAGAACAAGCACTTGCTTTACGCCTCTTAAGATACGGTCGTATTTTTTCGCACCAAAGTTTTGTCCAACATACGTGGCCATTGATACTCCGAATGACATTAGAACGAAGACGACAATTTGATCAATCTTTTGAGATGCTGAGTAACCTGCGACGGCTTCAGCTCCTAATGTATTTAAGGCGATTGTTACAGACATTGATCCAATCGCAATAATTGAAGATTGAAACGCCATTGGGAATCCAATCCGGCAATGTTGAATCACTTCATCTTTACGCATCTTAAAATGTCTTGCTTTAACTTTTAATAAATAAACTTTCTTCTGAATATAGAATAAGCAAATTAAAGAGGCGATTAATTGTGATACCATTGTCGCAGTCGCTACCCCAGCTACTCCCATATCAAAAACTAGGATAAAGATATAATCTAAGATAATGTTAATCACAACCGCAATGACTAAAGCAATCACCGGTGTCCGACTATCTCCTAAAGCTCTCATTAAGTTACTTAACATATTGAATAGAATTGTAATAGTCATAAATCCAAAGATAATAATTAAATAATCATAGGTGTACTGAATGATTTCAGCCGGCGTATTCATTAAATAAAGAATATCCCATAAGAAAAACATACTCAATGCCGTCATCACAATAACGACTAAAGTCGATAGTACCCCATTGATTGCGACACTTCGACTGACCTTTTCATAATCACGTGCCCCGTACGCTTGCGCCGTTGGAATCGCCATTCCAGCAGTGAACCCTTGCGAGAAACCAACCACAAAGAACATGACACTCCCTGCTGCACCAATACCTGCTAGAGCATTCACGCCCAACGTCCGTCCGACAATGAAGGTATCCACCATGTTGTATAACAATTGAAATATATTGCCTATAATTAAAGGTATAGAAAATAATAGAATTTGTTTGATCGGTGTTCCCGACGTCATATCTTTCACAAACGTGTTCCTCCTACTTTATTTATTTCTTACGTAAGTATATGTTAAAAGTTTTTAGGATACAACATTAATCAATGTAAATATAAAAACCTAATGACAGCAACTAGGCTAATCATTAGGTTTAAACTTTTAAATTAAAATGTTAATTCACTTCCATGATCTAACTCATAGTAATGTTCTTTGTATTCAACATTCGAACGAATAAGTTTATATATGACCGATGCAATAGGCACCCCTAAGAAGAAACCGGCAGGTCCTAAGATCCCCCCACCAATCGTTACCGCTATGAAAGTCCAAATTCCTGGTAACCCAATGGATCCACCAACAATTCTTGGATAAATCGCATTACTTTCAAGCTGTTGCAGTACGATATTGAATAGAAGGAAAAAGAGTCCTTGAATCGGGTTTTGAACGAAGATTAACATCGTTCCAATAACAGCTGATAAGATAGCCCCAACCATTGGTACTAAGGCCAGTGCCCCAGAGAGTGCTCCAATCATACCCGCATATGGGAAGTTAAATATCATCATCCCCACCGTTACTAACGTACCATAAATAATCGCTTCGATTAACATTCCCGTAATAAAACTAGAGAATGATTCATTCGTCACTCTTAAAACATACTTCAAACGACGGAAGTGGTCTCTCTTCATGTAAGCACGCAGTACGCGTTTAACTTGTCTTTGTATTTTCTCTTTTGAAAATAAGGCGTGAATTGCGACAACTAATATAACAACTAATCTAAATAAAGATGAAGTTAATAATTGGAATGTCGTAAACGTTGACCCTAGAATGTTATTAGCAAAACTTGCCGCATCTCGGGCAATACTTTCCCAATTAATGTTTAAATTATTTATCAATGTATCAATTTGAGGATAAATTTCTTCTAAATCCTCAATCCACCTTTGAATATATTCAACCATTAATGGTAGGTTTTCTAATAAAGTTTGTACTAGGGAGATTAATTGTGGAATGATGAGCCATAACACTAGAACAATAACAATAATAACTGTAATCAGTGCCAGTAATATCGATACTGGACGTCTTGCACGAATAAGTAGCTCATTATCCGTTTCTGGAAACCAGAACCCCTCATACATCACCATAATTAAATTCAAAATATATGCAAATACAAATCCATAAACAACAGGAGAAATTATATCCCAAAGCTCTCTCAAACCAGCGAAAATGTGCTGATAATTAAAAATAACTAGAATAAATACTGCAGCTAAAATAACGTACTTCATGACCATTCGATCCAAACGGCCTAATTTATCCATTAAATCCCCCCTCTATATGTATATACACTATACCATGTTTTTATTAGCGATTACGAACAGTTTCATTACAATATGGAGTTATTTTTACACTTGCCAGACAACTAATAATGTTGACATAATAATGATAGAAATGATGATAGATAATGAATTTATAATCGCTGATAATTCAAAATTCTCCCCATACATCCGTGTATACATTGTTGCAACGCCTGAAACCGGCGCAAAGGCAAGAATCGCTAATGTTTGCCGAATTTCTAAACTAAATGGCAAGAAAAAATATAACAATGCTGAAATCCCTGCTGCTACAACATAACGACCAGATAATGTCTTAATTAAGAGCCGGACATGTTCCTTATGAATCCTTAAATCTAAGGCAACACCAATCATAAACATCGACAAGAACGTATTCCCATTCCCAATAATTTGGGTCACATCCGTAACAAAACTTGGTAATTGCAGTGAAAAAAGCGATAGGATTATCATCACAATATACACAATAACTGAAGGTGAACTCATCATCGTGCGAAAGATATACCCAATATTCACCTTACTCTCTCCGTCCCTGACACTCTTTGCCATACCGTAGTTTCCACCTAAAACCATGAAGGCACTTCCGGCATCGAACAAGCTCACTGCTAAAATCGCTACTTCAGAGAAAAAGAAAGAAATAAAAGGTAAAGAAAAGTTTCCAATATTATAACCATTCATATTCAACATTAAAAAGCCTTTCTCTGTTGGCGTTTTACCTAACAAATGCGAGAATATAATATACACCCAATTACATAAAAATCCAATAATACTAATAACAATCAGTGTTGGTGGAAAGCTCAATCCATTTAAATTTGAAATGATTGCACTCGGTAACGTTAGATAAAAAATTAATTTAGAAATCGTATCAAAATCTCTTTCTCTGATAAAGTAACCTCGAGTTGTTAAGATATTTGCCAATATAATAATTGACACTAGAACTGCCGCTTTAATAATTGTTTCGACCATTATGTTGTCCTTTCTATCCGTTTGATATGTGCGTCGTAAGTACATGCATGCCAAATTACCATCTATACTCTTGGTGATTATAATTTGCTTGATCAATTAAAACTTGTAGATAACGGTTCATCGACTCTGTATCTGGACTAATCAATTTCTCGAATGTATCTTCATAAGCAGAGACAGTTGCTTCCCAAATATTAGAGATATTTCCAGCAAAGAAAGCTAAATTTAATTCCTGTGTTAATTGTCTTAATTCATCATTTTGATCTTTATTAGAATCCAATTTCTCATTAGCTTTAGTAAAGACTTGTTTAAGGTAAGTATCATAATCGAGTAAATTTGGATCTTCTGTCTTAGTCTCTTTTGCCCAAGCAACCATATCTAATTTTATTTGTTGATACGACTTCTGGTTATTATCAATCACAACCTCGCCAATCACACTCGGTTGAACAGCAAACGCTCCTGTCGCAATGTCAGTCACTTGCCCTTCTTGCGCGATATGTTGGGCATGCATATGCCCACTCAATGTTACAGGTATTTGATATTTTTCTAAAATATTCTTCAACCTATCATGATTACCCACAACAAAATTCTGACCCATCAATTCAAAATGCGGAATAGAACTATGGTGTAAAACAACCGTCACTTCAACGTCCGCTTCCGTAATAGTCCTTAATTTATCCTCCAACCAAATGAGGGTTTCGTCTCTCAATTCTCCTTTAGACACGGGCGGTTGGTCATTGCCTTCTCCGTGATAAATATTACTATCTAACATTACTAACCAATGATCGCTTATTAATTGGGTAATATAACTTAAACTCGCATCATCTTGGTAAGTTGCTTCTCCATAGCCAAAGGAATTCATTAATTTTTGAAATTCTGCGGGAGTAATTTGTTTATCCCTCACAGCTCTACTATCAGTAAATGAACTTGCCCATCCATTGTTAATATCATGATTGCCAGGTATCACAAAAACTTCCGTACCTAAAGCTTCGATTTTCGCAAATACTTTCTGAAGTTCGACTAAACTTTGATACTCTCCGTTTAAAGTCAAATCACCTGCAACTAATAAAACATTCGGTTGCTGTTCTGCCTGTTCGATTTGATAAGCAAGGGCTTCAAGTCGTTCATTGGAGTAAAGAATTTCCAAACCAGCACCAGTATCTTGTAATTTCTGAATGCGGGGCCCTTCAACATATAAGCTAGGTGATAAATGATGGATATCAGTCACAACCCATAATCTCAAATCTGACTCCGCTTTAGACGCTTGTGCGCCAGTCATTGCAAAGAAAATACAAAGAAAGAATACTAAACATTTCCAAACCTTTCTCATTATCAAACCCTCCTTTCAATAACAAACAAAAAAGACTATGAGAAATCTCATAATCTTATTATCCTATATTATTGAATGAATTCAATCTAATTATGTTTTTGATTCTGTTTCTTTCTTAACCTCAATATCTACGTCATAAACGGGGATGGGCTCTCGACTTGCTTTTTCAAGTGTTTGTAATAGTAGCATCAACCAAGTAAAGGCAAGAATAAATGAAACTATTTCAAATCCTGTTAAAGTAATATACCAGCCTGTTAAATAATAATAAGTAACAACGAACAACATAATGCCTAACACATAAGATGTAATCACAAATTCTCGTGACACCTTAGGCACAAACCACTTAATTCCGATAATCATCGCGATAATCATATATACTAGCATGGCTGCAGATTGGTTATGATATTTAGGCATATTTCCCGGTCCATCACTTGGGAAATAACCAACAAGTCCTAGGCAAATTGCTGTAATCGTCAGTAATATTCTTAGAATTGTTAGTGGACGGTGTTTTGGATAAATCTTCTTTAAACCAACAAATAAATAATCCACTAAAGCAATCATCATAAACGCAGACAGCATCAAAGTGAAGTTAAATTGCCAAGCACCGCTCGCCTCTTGTGTTCCTAAGAAACTTAAATTTCGCTGCCACCACTGTGCCTCACTGTTGGTAATCATTGAGATAATCACACCACTTAAAATGACCACAACTAATAATTTGGTCATTAAAGACGGCGAAAGGACCATCACAAAACTGATCATGACATAATTAATAATCGATATAAAGATAAAAGTCAGTAAGGTTGATAAGTAAATATCTAAAACTAAACCTTCAAATAATAAACCTAAGAGGTAGAAAAAGAATAATATAGCTAAAGCAATGATGATGGCGAAAGATAATAATATCGTTGGAACATTCCGCCAATAGATATTCTCCAAATTGGCTAATTTTTTTTCTTTTACCTACGATAAAAGCAATCGCAAAAGTAATGACTCCACTTATCGACCCAATCAGCAATATCGCACTCGCAATCGAAATACGTCCCATTAATTGAATAAATAATTGCTCTCGCGAATTGAAAAAAAGAAAATATATCAAAGTTCCAATCACTGCTGGTATTAAGAAATAACGTAAAGCAAGTTTTTGATGATTGCTTGAATGATTATTTGACTTTAGTACATATTCTTGACCATCTATCTTAAGTATCGCTTGATTGACTTGATTTACGTCAGACACTTCATCATTCACTATAACCCTTAGTTCTTTATCCTCATTGCTTCCCATTATGCACCTCGTATTTTGTTAATATTATGCTCACTTATTCAACTTCTTCAATCATATAAAATCTAATTGCTTTAATTAAAGCTTCTTTTTTTGTATTTTCAAATGTATAAAATGAAGCAAAATGTATTCTCTGTCCTGGTTTTGCAATAATAACACCATCCGCTGCTCCATATTTCCCATGGGATAAAATACTCAGTAAGTTTAAACTACTTAACTGTATATCTTTTTTATCAAAATAAGTGATTAATTCATCAATCCCATTTATTGTTTGGTCGCCGTTAATTTCCGTTTCTACAGCAGGATTAAGTGTTTCCTCTAGATTAGATTGCTTTCCAACAAAAAGTCCTACGACAAAGTCTCTAATAACACGTCTTTTCGGCGCATTGTCACAACTTAAATCACCTAACAATAAAAAATCTGGCTTATATGGATGTGCTTCAGCGTCACTAAAAGTTAAATTACTTTCAGTTAAGGCAGATTCTAATATGTTGATCGACTTTTGTCCCATTCCATGTAGCTTTAATAATTCATCTTTACTAAAAGCAGCCACTTCCTCAAGTTGTGTGACATCAATAGTTTGAAGTGCTTTGGTAGCAACTTTTCCAATATTAGGTAAAGCGTGTGACATAATACCCTCTCCTTCATTTTCTTCACTTTATATCACTATCTTAATATATATAAGTCCATACTAAAAGGAGAAAATGCTTGATTTCAAAGATAAGCGTGAATAAGCTTACCTCAACAAGTGGAAGAATTAGTTTATATTCTTCCAGTTAAGCGCCTCAGCTGGAACAATTAGTTTTTATTCTTCTAGTTAAGCGCCTCAGCTGGAACAATTTATTTTTATTCTTCCAGTTAAGCACCTCAGCTGGAACAATTAGTTTATATTCTTCCAGTTAAGCACCTCAGCTGGAACAATTGGTTTTTATTCTTCCAGTTAAGCACCTCAGCTGGAACAATTGGTTTTTATTCTTCCGCTTAATCGCCTCATCTGGAACAATTTATTTTTATTCTTCCAGTTAAGCACCTCAGCTGGAACAATTGGTTTTTATTCTTCCAGTTAAGCACCTCAGCTAGAACAATTGGTTTTTATTCTTCCAGTTAAGCACCTCAGCTGGAACAATTGGTTTTTATTCTTCCGGTTAATCGCCTCAGCTGGAACAATTGGTTTTTTTCTTCCAGTTAAGCGCCTCAACTGGAACAATTTATTTTTATTCTTCTAGCTAGGTACAACTCAAAACCAAAAAACGTATATGCCTTACTTGCGCAAGCAAAGCATATACGTGTATAAAAGGGGATCAAATTTAGGTATTACTTGATGCGTCGGATACTATTAATTGTAGTTTGCTTGTCTTTCTTTATATCCATAATATGCATCTTCAAGGATTTCTTGCATTTCATTTACTAAAGCTAAGCGTGGATTCACTGGTGTACATTGGTCCTCAAAGGCTAAGTAGGCGATATCTTCTGTTTTATCCATGAAGGCAGATTCATCAACGCCCTGGTCTTTTAGACTCATTTGAATTCCAACACGTTCTCCAAGTTCGAACACAGCTTGTGCTAAGTTTTTTACTCCTTCTTCTGGAGTTTTTGCATCAAGTCCGATTAATTTAGCGATGTCTTGGTATTTTACATCTGCTTTGTAGTAATTGTATTTTGGCCAGTTCGCCTGTTTCGCTGGTCGGGTTCCGTTATAGCGAATAACGAATGGAAGTAAAATCGCATTTGTTCGACCGTGAACTGTATGGAAAACTCCACCAATCTTATGAGCCATTGAGTGGTTAATTCCTAAGAAGGCATTACCAAATGCCATACCCGCCATAGTTGAAGCGTTATGCATTCTTTCACGTGCTTCTGGATCATTATATTTTACTGAAGCTTCTAAGTTTTCGAATACAATCTTAATTGCTTGTAAAGCCAGTCCATCAGTAAAGTCGTTAGCCATCACTGATACATACGCTTCGATTGCGTGTGTTAACACGTCCATCCCTGTATCAGCTGTAACAAAATCTGGTACAGTCTCAACTAAAGCAGGATCTACAATTGCGACTGTTGGTAGTAATGAATAGTCCGCTAATGGGTATTTCATATTATTTTTTTTATCAGAGATAACCGCAAATGGTGTCACTTCAGATCCTGTTCCTGATGTCGTTGGAATACCTACATACTTCGCTTTAGACCCAAGTTCTGGGAACTTAACTGCTCTTTTACGAATGTCTAGGAATTTTTGAACTAAATCTCTAAAGTCTACTTCTGGTTGTTCGTAGAATAACCACATGACTTTAGCCGCATCCATAACAGATCCACCACCTAGGGCTATAATTGTATCGGGTTGGAATTGAGCCATCGCTTCAGCTCCACTTCTAACAGTTGTAATATCTGGATCTGGCTCAACGTTATGGAAGATTTGGTAATTTACTTTGTTTTGGCGCGCCTCAAGTTGGTCGATAATTCTTTGAGTAAAGCCGAGTTTCATCATTGATTCATCCGTAATAATCATGACACGTTCAACATCAGCCATTGTTTTTAAATATTGGATTGAGTCACGTTCGAAATAGATTTTTGAAGGTACTTTAAACCATTGCATGTTATTGCGTCGTCTCCCAACTGTTTTAATGTTAAGTAAATTCAATGCTCCGACGTTTCCACCAACTGAGTTGCGTCCGTATGATCCGCAACCTAGAGTTAATGATGGGATGAAAGCATTGTATACATCTCCGATTCCCCCGAATGTTGAAGGAGAGTTCCAAATAACTCGAATGGCTTTAACTTGACGGCCGAATTCATTTGCTAATTCTTGGTCTTGTGTATGAATCGCAGCTGAGTGACCTAATCCAAAGAACTCAACCATTTGTGCAGCTTTTTGAATTCCATCTTCAGTTGTTTCTGATTTCAATAAGGCTAAGACTGGAGATAGTTTTTCGCGCGTTAATGGTTCGTTTGGTCCAACTTCTGACACCTCTGCCACTAGAATATTTGTTTCTTCCGGAACGGTGAAACCTGCTTGTTCTGCAATCCATGTCGCTGGTTTCCCAACAATTTCATTATTTAATTTTGCGCCAGCACAGTTTTCACTGAATGCTTTAGAACCGAAACAAAATTCCTCTAATAGTGCTTTCTCTTTTGAATTTACGATATAAGCATGATAGCTTACTAATTCATCTTTAAATTCTTTATAGATTTCTTTATCAACAATTGCGGCTTGTTCAGAAGCACATACCATTCCGTTATCGAATGATTTACTTAATACGATGTCATAAGCTGCTTGCTTAACGTTTGCTGTCTTTTCAACGTAAGCTGGTACATTTCCTGCCCCTACTCCTAAAGCTGGCTTACCACATGAGTAAGCTGATTTAACCATGGCATTTCCACCAGTGGCTAAGATTGTTGCAACCCCATCGTGATTCATTAATGCATTCGTTGCATCTAACGATGGTTCTGTAATCCACTGTACACAGTTTTCTGGTGCACCTGCTTCAATCGCTGCATCTCGAACGATTTGAGCAGCGTGAGCCGATGACTCAAGTGCTGCCGGGTGAAATGAAAAAATGATTGGGTTACGAGTTTTTAATGCGATGAGCGCTTTGAAAATAGTTGTCGACGTCGGATTCGTTGTCGGAGTGATGGCGCAAATAACTCCAACAGGTTCAGCAATTTCTGTGATCCCCGTCACTTCATCATCACTGATAACACCAACAGTCTTCATATCCCGCATATAATTTACAACGTGCTCACAAGCAAATAAGTTCTTTGTCGCCTTGTCTTCAAATACACCACGGCCAGTTTCTTCAACCGCATGTCTTGCTAAAGTACCATGTTGATCTAAAGCTGCAACCGAAGCTTTCGCTACTATGTGATCAATTTGCTCTTGATTAAATTGATCGAACTCCTCTAAAGCAACCAAACCTTTTTCTACTAAACCATTAATCATGTAATTAACATTTCCAATAACTTCTTTTTCAATTAATTCCGTCATTGTTACGCTCCCCTTTTCTTTATCTTTGATTACATGTTACTCTTTTCACAAATGAAAGTAAAGAGGTTTGTTGTTAAAAATGCTACTATAATAGTTTTTTATTAAGTGTTGTAACAGTTATCTATGCTGTTTCATTCAATGACGAATCTATTAATGTGATTAATTGAACATGTTTAAGGTTCTGTTATATAACAACATTGATGTTGTTTTATTGATATTAATATTTCCATTCTTTAACTGCTAATATTTGCTAGAAATACATAAAAAAGCGCAACACTGTTTTAAAGTGTTACGCTTTAATTATGTCGATTTATTTAATCATCTAAATATCCTTTGTAGCGTTCTGTTCTCAACAATCTTTTAGCATTCTCGACCCGTTCTGCAGTCGGTGGTTCGACTCCTTCCAAACGGTATTTAATTCCAAGTGCCTCATATTTGTAGACACCTAGTTTATGATATGGAAGCACCTCGAACTTGCGAACATTTGATAAAGTTTCAACATAATCGCCTAATCGAATCAGATACTCATCGTAATCCGTACGCGTTGGAACAAGTACGTGTCGAATCCAAACAGGTATATTCAACTCTGAAAGTAACTCAGCCATTTGCATGATATTCTCATTGCGCACGCCTGTTAATTTCGCATGACCTTTTGGATCGATATGCTTAATATCAAATAAGAACAGATCAGTATACTTCATCAGTTCTTCAAATTGTGAGCGGAATGGCTCCTCTAAAGTAAAGGGCGCGCCACACGTATCAATCGTTGTGTGGACACCATGTGCTTTACAAATTTTGAAATATTCAATCAGAAATTCGATTTGAAGTAAAGGTTCTCCCCCACTTACAGTTACCCCGCCGCTATTACCCCAAAAAGAACGGTATTGTATGGCTTCATCGAATAATTCTTGCGGAGTATAAGGTGTTCCCCCACGCATATTCCAAGTATCCGGATTATGACAAAACTGACAGCGTAGACGACATCCTTGCATAAAAGAGATGAATCGTATCCCTGGTCCGTCAACTGATCCGAAACTTTCAGTCGAGTGGACGTTCCCAATAATTGGTGTTTTAACTTCTGACAAGATATATCCCCCTTTCAACAAGATATCTAAAACTTAAGTGATTACATTGTACTGTGCATTGTACGGTTAATAACATCCATTTGTTGCTCTCTAGTTAATTTGATGAAGTTTACAGCATAACCAGATACACGGATAGTTAATTGTGGATATTCTTCTGGGTGATCCATCGCATCTAATAACGTTTCGCGGTTAAACACGTTAACGTTTAAGTGGTGTCCACCTTCTTTAATATATCCGTCTAACATATTCACTAAGTTGTCTTTTTGAATTTCTTCATCTTTACCTAATGCTTTTGGAATGATTGAGAATGTATTTGAAATTCCATCTAAAGCATATTCGTAAGGCATTTTAGCAACTGAAAGTAAACTTGCTAACGCCCCATGAGTATCACGTCCGTGCATTGGGTTCGCTCCAGGAGCAAATGGATCTCCTTCACGACGACCGTCTGGCGTGTTACCAGTTTTCTTACCGTAAACAACGTTTGATGTAATAGTTAAGATTGATGTTGTATGGATAGCATCACGGTATGTTGGATGTTTCTTAACTTTAGTCATGAATGCTTTAAGTAAATCAACACCGATCTCATCAGCACGTTTATCGTTATTACCGTATTGTGGGAATTCACCTTCGATTTCATAATCGACAACTAGACCATTTTCATCACGGATTGTTTTAACTTTTGCATATTTGATTGCTGATAAAGCATCAATTGCAACTGAGAATCCAGCAATACCTGTAGCCATCGTACGTTTTACATTTGTATCATGTAAAGCCATTTCAATACTTTCATAGCTGTATTTATCGTGCATGTAGTGGATAACGTTTAATGAATTGATATACAATCCTGCTAACCATTCTAACATGTCATCATAACGTTCCATCACTTCATCATATTCTAAGTATTCTGAAGTAATTGCTCGATAGCTTGGTCCAACTTGTGCTTTCGTCATTTCGTCGACACCACCGTTGATTGCATATAATAATGCTTTTGCTAAGTTCGCGCGCGCACCGAAGAATTGCATTTGTTTACCAACTTCCATCGCTGACACACAACATGCGATGGCATAGTCATCACCGTAAATTGGACGCATAATGTCGTCATTTTCATATTGAATGGCTGATGTGTCAATAGACATCTTCGCAACAAATCGTTTGAAATGAGTTGGTAAGCTTGGTGACCATAACACAGTTAAGTTTGGTTCTGGTGCTGGTCCTAAGTTTGATAATGTATGTAAAAATCTAAATGAATTTTTAGTTACTAGTGGTCGTCCATCAATCCCAACTCCACCGATTGCTTCAGTGACCCAAGTTGGATCTCCTGAGAATAATTGATTGTAATCAGGTGTACGTGAGAATTTAACTAGACGTAATTTCATAACGAAATGGTCGACTAATTCTTGCGCATCTTTTTCTGAAAGCATACCTGTAGCAAGATCACGTTCAATATAGATATCTAGGAATGTAGATGTACGACCTAATGACATTGCTGCCCCATTTTGATCTTTAATTGCCGCTAAGTATCCTAAGTATAACCATTGGAATGCTTCTTGCGCTGTTTCAGCTGGACGAGTTAAATCAAAGCCGTAAATATTACCTAATTCAATTAAATCTTGTAAGGCACGGTATTGTTCACTAACTTCTTCACGTAGACGCATAACTTCTTCGTTCATTTGTCCGTTACCAATATTTGCGAAGTCTTTTTGTTTCTCTTCCATTAAACGGTTTACTCCGTATAATGCAACACGACGGTAATCTCCGATAATACGTCCACGACCGTAAGCATCTGGAAGTCCTGTAATTACTCCTGAACGACGAGCAGCACGCATCTCAGGTGTGTATACATCAAATACACCTTGGTTATGAGTTTTGCGGTACTCTGTAAAGATATGTTCAATTTCTGGATCAATCTTATACCCATATGCTTCTGCTGATTGAACAGACATACGGATTCCACCGAATGGTTGTAAACTACGTTTGAAAGGTTTGTCAGTTTGAACACCTACTACTTTTTCAACGTCTTTGTTCAAGTAACCCGCATCATGTGACGTAATTGTTGATACAACTTTAGTATCCATATCTAGAACGCCACCAGCATCACGTTCTGCTTTTGTTAGTTCCATTACTTGATCCCATAATTGGAAAGTTTCAATGGTTGCGCCTTCTAAGAATGAATCATCACCTTCGTACAAAGTATAATTCTCTTGAATAAAATCTCTAACATCAATTGACTCTTGCCATTTAGTTCCTGTAAAACCTTCCCAAGGATTTACATTCATCTTTTCGTTTTCTAATTTTTCCATGGTATCCCCTCCATATAAATTCGAAGCAACATCTATACTTTTAAATCATTACACATATATGATAAACTATTTTTATACCTAAAGCAATAGGATATAACAATTATTTATGTGAATTTTAGAACATTGTACAAAAATAGCCCCATCGTTAGACAGGACTTTTAAATATTAATTTAATTCGGAATAAAATCACTCGGAATACCTAAAGCAATACGAGCAAAGCGTGAGATGCGAGATAAATCCCAATGCGGTTCAAAGACAACTTTTATATCGATTTCAGTAATTTTATCAAAGTTAGCTAATTGATATCTCACGTCACTATCAATAAAGTCTGCTAAGGGACAACCGGCAGTTGTTAAAGTCATTATGACTTCAACCTTCCCTGCTTCATCCATATCTACTTCATATATTAGGCCTAAGTTCGCAATATCTATGCCTAACTCTGGATCGATGACTCCTGTTAATTGCTCTAGTAATTCTTCTTCGTACTTTAATGCTTCGTTTTTGAATAGAATACCAAATTCTTCATTCATAAAAGATGTTCCTTTCGTTTAAATAATATATTTATTTTATTCATATTGCTTATGAAGTTATTGTTCGCTAGTATTATATAATATAGTACGTTTAGTTTATACATAAATAGATTTAATATCAATCGAATTTTATAAGGAGTAAGAAAATGGAAAATCAAGTAGACCTTAATAGACCTGTGAAACAAGTCCTTGATTCACACCCTGAACTTCTCGACATTCTTGTCGATTTAGGCTTTAAACCTTTAGCTAATCCAGCCATGAGACAATCGGTTGGAAAAGTTGTTACACTAAAAAAAGGCTGCAAATTAATCAACCTTCCTTTGGAACAATTAGTGAATGAACTACACTGGAACGGCTATACTGTCATCGGAGGTGACGTGAATGAGTAATAATACAGACAATCGCATAGATATATTAGAAGGTATTCTTCTTAAACTGCATCATGGAGCGGATCCTGAATCAGTTCAGGATGAATTTAATGAGCATTTCACGGGTGTGAGTGCCATTGAAATCTCCATGATGGAGCATCAATTAATGTATGGGGATAGTGTGATTACGTTTCAAGATGTTCTTAAGCTATGTAATGTTCACGCGAATCTGTTCAAAGGTACGATTGAAGATGGTAAAGCACCCGATGCTGATCACCCCGGACACCCCGTAACAGTATTCAAAGAAGAGAATATGGCGTTACGCTCTGCCCTGCTACGGATTAACAATATTCTGGATACCTTTGAAGAAATGCCGGTTGAAGAATTGTCTAATGGAATGATTAAAGGACTTAAACGTCAATATGATATCATCGGGCAATTTGATAACCATTACAAACGGAAAGAACATTTATTCTTCCCGGTTATGGAAAGTTACGGCCACGACGCTCCACCAAAAGTTATGTGGGCAAAAGATGATGAGATCCGTGACTTATTCAAACGCGCCTATAAAGCCATGGAAAAATTTCCCGATATTAAATTTTCAAAAGTAAGAGATACGTATGAAGCTTTCCAATTTGAATTCAATGAAATGATTTTTAAAGAAGAAGCTATATTAATTAATATCTTACTTGAAAGTTTCAATCAATTGGATTGGTACAACATCGCCCAGCAAAGCGATAATTACGGCTATGCAATTATTCCTCCTCGCGAAACTTGGGAACCAGAAAACCTGGCAGACTTACTCGAAGAAGATACGAAAAAAGCTGAAGAATTAACAATTCAAGAAGTACCTACACCAACTAAGTCAGTTCAAAAAACAATGAATACAGTGGAAAGTAAAACAATCGAAACACGAAAAATTACCGTTAATGCCGGTCAATTTACCGTTCTTTGGGAACCAGATGAGACGCTTGACTCAAGCAGTAACCAAATCATGAACCCAACAGTGCCTCTTTCGATTGGTGATGGTTACTTGAGCTTAGAACAAATCAAAGTCATCTTTGATTACATCCCAGTGAAAGTTACTTTTGTTGATCAAAATGATATCGTACAATACTTCAATCACAAGAAGGAGTCATCAATATTACCACGACACGCTGAAAACATCGGTGCTAAGGTAGAAGATGTCTATCCAGAAGCTGTCTGGGATACATTAGAACCCATTGTTCAAGCTTTCAAAGATAACACATTAACTGAAGAAAGCTTTTGGTTTGAAGATGAATCAGAATTCTTATATATTTCGTATAAAGCACTCTTTAATGAAGCCGGGCAATATCAAGGGTTCGTTGAAATAATACAAAACATCCAACCTATCTTAGATATTCAAACGGATAAATGGCGTAATTTACTCCCTCAAAGTAAGGTTGATTTAACACTTAAGGATCCAGCTAATTTAACTCAGGTTAATCACAAACATCAGTCTCAAGCAGAATCACAAGTACTTCAATTTGGTAAAGGACAGTTGGAATTCAACTGGTCTGTAAGCAATGAGACAGTAGTCAATGATCCAAAGGATTTTTCTAATGAGCAATTGATTAGTATCGGCGAAGGATATTTAAGTTTAAAGCAAGTGAGACTCATTTTGGATTCAATGCCCTTTGAGATTACTTACGTTGACGGCGATCATAAGTTTAAATACTTTAATAATATCGGTCCTTATGACGAGATGCTCTTCCAAAGATCACCTTTAGAAATTGGACGTGACTTAGAATATTGTCACCCCGCTAGAGTTTGGCCAAAGGTTAAACGCTTATCTGAAGACCTTCAAGCACAACGTCGTTTTATTGAACCTATGTGGTTCTCACCTGAGAATAAACTTATTTATATCTTGTATATTGGTGCGCAAGATCAAAATGATAATTATCATGGTATTGTGGAGACCGTTCAGGATGCTTCAATGTATGTTGAATTGGACGGAACAGAGAAAAGACTGTATTAAAAAAAGGAACTTGCTATTTTGTAGCAGGTTCCTCTTTAATATACTAGCGCCAGTTTAATGGTAGTATCTCTTCTTCAATAACGTCTGTAAATTCATTCTTTACATGTTTCCAGAATTTTAATCGATTAACTCCATTTTCAGTGTTTTCTTTATAGGCATTATAATCAGCACTTCTTTTTAATTCTGTCTCACCGATTTGTTTTTTCTTAGCTGGGTTATAGTTTTCTACTAAGAAAGCGAAATCTTCCTTATTTAAGAAATATTCTTTAGTAATCTTCTCTTCAATCGTATCTATCTTTTCTTCAATCTTTAACTGAAGTTTTTGAGATACATCTAAGTTTTTCAATTCTTCTTTTGGTAAATGTTGAACTTCATTCCAGATATCGTCAATAATGACAGCTAATTTTGGATTTGTTTGTTTAAAGTCAGAAATATACTTTTCAATTTCATTAACTCTCTTTTTACTTGGTTTATCATCTTTTTGATTGTATCTTTCATTCGATAAGTTTTGAATGAGTAGAATAAGATACTCGTAATCAATCTTATCCGTTCCAATTGATGATAATTTATAGTCAATATCAAATAATATTTCTTCTACATCATTCTCGCCAATCCGTTCTTTAATTTCTTGCAATGCATTTTCGTATTTACCGTGGTAATCTTCAATCAACTCTACTTTTAATCCAAATTCTTCTTTAAAGTAATCTTCATCATAATTAGAGTATACTTTGATTGCACTGAACGTTTTATCAAATTGTTGATAGTTTTTCACAAAGAGCTTTAGTGCTTCTGTCTCATCATTCATATCAATATTATCTGGATTGGGAGCTATAAATCTTAACTCCTCTAAAGCAAAAGTGAAATTACTAAACGCTTCATCCCAATCTGGAGCTTGAATAGCATTTTCGCCTCCATTAGAATACAAGAGAAAAGCTTCTTGAACTGCCTCTTTAAATGTAGCTGGCGATTGGAACGTCATGATTTGTCCGTATTGTTTAGTATGGTCATAAATACGGTTGGTTCTAGAGAATGCTTGGATCAAACCTTGTGGTCTCATAGGTTGTCTATCGACAAATAGTAATGCTAAAGAAGGCGCATCGAACCCAGTTAATAGTCGATCAACAACTATAACAATATCAATTTGTTCTTCTCTATATTTATATATTTCCTTTTTCCGAGCTAATCTATCATTTAAATTTCTATTGAATCCTCGAAGATTACTTAAATCATAATTAGTATTGTACATCTTATTATAATCCTCTAAAACACCTTTTAAATGACTTTGGTTCTCAAATGAACTCTCCTCAGTTTCTGTTACAGAATAAGTGACACTCACTTTAGGAAAGTCAACCACTGCTTTTTTCACTTTGTCAGAAATAACAACTGAACTTCTACCCTCGATGACTTCTCTAAATGAATCATAATATCGTTGAGCTTCTTTAATAGAACTCGTCGTCAATATTGCACTGTAAGTATTTCCGATTCCTCGATCCAAGTTAAATTTATTTTTTGAATGATTAATAATTGTATCAATCACCTCTAATTTATGTTCATCAGAATAATAAATTTGTGTGGGTATATATTTTTCTTTCTGAACCTCATCCATATGTAATACACTATCGACTTTTGCTTCATGTTTAACAATATCTATTAAATCATCATCACTAATAGTATTGTTGTACTCTACTTGAAACCCAAGTACAGCATTATCATTAATTGCTTCTTTGACTGTATATTCATGTAATCTAGGGCCATATTGTTCTTCAGTAGTTCGTGCTAAATTTCCCTGTTCTTGACGAGCATTCTCTACAAAAAGTGGTGTTCCTGTAAAACCATACCAAAGAGTATAAGGAAAGAACTTATTAATCTCCTGTTGTTTTTCTGGTGAGACCGCCCTATGACATTCATCTACTACAAAGGCTACATGCAATGATCGTAACTTTTTATAATTCCGATTGTTTTCGTTATCTCCATATCTTTTCATAACATAATTCAATTTTTGAATGGTCGTCACTATAAGTGTTCTATCATTTGAAACTAGTTTTTTTACTAAATCAGAGACATTATCAGTCTGATCTATATCAATAACATCATTCTCTGCATAAGACGTAAAAGAAGCCGTCGTTTGTTGATCAAGATCTATTCTATCAACGATAAATATTGTCTTATCTATTGAAGGTATTTGAAGTAAGTTTCTCGCTACCTTATAAGAAGTCAAAGTCTTTCCTGATCCAGTCGTATGCCAAACATAACCTGACTCTCTTCTTCTAGATGCCCTTTCCACTGCTTCGATAGCATGGATTTGATAAGGTCTCAGTAAAATTAGTGATTTCTTTTCGTTATCTATTACAGTAAACTGTGTG
Organism: Ruoffia sp. FAM 20857; assembly: GCF_045528645.1. NCBI lineage: Bacteria > Bacillati > Bacillota > Bacilli > Lactobacillales > Aerococcaceae > Ruoffia > Ruoffia sp. FAM 20857. The sequence continues at coordinate 15,113 of NZ_JBGQRB010000022.1, read as the reverse complement.
ACTAATTTATGCGCATGTGGAATCGATAAAACATGTTCCGCAAATTCTAAATAATTATTCACTCGCTTATTATCCTTATCAACCCAAGTTGTAAGGAACTTAGAGTTGAGTTTTTCTCCTCTTCCCGCTGCAATGTACCGTGTGTCAGAACCATTTGTAACGACAAACATCTGAGTCGTTGAATAAATTCCATTAAACTTACCTTCGTTTAAGTACTTATTAATTTGTTCATAAGCAGACATATACCCATCTGATTTGTTTTTCAATTCAATATGAATCATGGGAAGTCCATTAATTAATAAAGTTACATCAAAAATCCTTTGACGATCAACAGGACTCACTTGTGTCGTACGATACTGATTAATTACTTCATAGACAGATGTCCCACCTGCAATATCTTGACGTCGAATAACCTGCAATAATATAGTTCCCTTGCTAGCATCCTCTCGTTGAACTGTCGCCTTAGCAACACCATTCTCTCCTGTTAACCAAACTGCAGCAGCATAAAAAGAGCTAAAGTTTAATTCTGCTTTAACTTGTTCAAATTCTTGGTCAGTTAATGGAACACCATTCAGAACGCTTACATTATTCGCTTCCAAAATTTGTCTGAAATTGTCCCATAATTGATCCTCAGTCTTTAAATCATCACGATAGGTCCACTGTGACTCACCTTGAATCAATTGATTTATTATATTTTTTTCAAATTCTGCTTCACTAGTAAAAGACGGCATAGCTCTCCCTCATTCATTTTTAATAGTCTATTTTATCTCATTATAGCATGAAAAGCTTAGTAAAATAGTATTTATGACTAGTATTTTCGCTCGATTGAAGGAAATTAAAAATTTAGTTGATATAATAGGATAATCCTTAAATTTTTAGACGATTTTTGGGAACAGCGTAAATTGGGGGATTTAGGAAAAGTTTCAATGAACAAACGTATATTCAAAGATCAGACCTTTGAATCAGGCGATGTGCCTTTCTATAAAATTGGGACATTTGGGGGAGTGCCAGACGCATATATTTCTCGAGAATTATTTGAAGATTATAAATCCAAATACCCGTATCCTACAAAAGGAGATATACTAATATCTGCATCTGGAAGTATAGGAAGAACCGTCGTATATCAGGGTGGAGATGAATACTTTCAAGATTCTAATATTGTTTGGTTGAATCATGAAGGACGAATAGACAACAAATTTTTGAACCAATTTTATTCGATTGTTAAATGGGAGGGATTAGAAGGAAGTACGATAAAGCGTTTATATAATAAGAATATACTAGAGACCAGTATAAAACTTCCGACTCTTACTGAACAAAAAAAATAGGGGGTTTTTTTGATAAATTTGATAAAATTATAGATCTTCATCAGCGTAAGCTTGATAGATTAAAAAACTTAAAAAAGGCTATCCTACAGCTTATGTTCCCTGAAAAAAATCATAGTGCTCCCAAACTAAGATTCAATAATTTCTCAGAAGTATGGGAACAGCGTAAATTGAGTGAAGAAGCAGTGATTACGATGGGACAATCACCTAATGGTAAGAATTATACTGATAATCCAAATGATTACATATTAATTCAAGGAAATGCTGATATGAAAAATGGGAAAGTAGCTCCGCGAGTATGGACTACGCAGGTAACTAAAACAGCAGACCCTAAAGATATTATATTAAGTGTACGCGCACCCGTTGGTGATGTGGGAAAAACAGATTTTCATGCTGTCTTAGGCAGAGGTGTCGCCGGTATTAAAGGTAATGAGTTTTTATACCAAGCTTTAGTATGGATGAAAATGTTTGGTTACTGGACAAAAGTTAGTACAGGATCGACTTTTGAATCTATAAACTCGACTGATTTGAAGAATGCAATAATTAGTTGTCCTGGAAATAATGAACAAAGAAGAATTGGTAAATTTTTAAATCATTTAGATAAAGCTGTAGAGCTTCATCAGAGAAAATTAGACTCTTTAGAAAGACTAAAAGCATCATACTTACAATTACTCTTCCCACAATAATACTATCGTATAGATATTAATGATAATTGAAATCTAAAAAAAACTAATAAATACCGCTAATTCCAAATAGCGGTATTTATTAGTTTTTTTCAGATTAGGGTGGACAAATGACGCATAATTTTATCATTATCCTGATTCTCTAATTCATGAATGATATGTAAATAGGTTTCTTGTGTAGTTGTCATGCTAGAATGACCTAACCTTCTAGCAACTGAAGCAATAGATACTTCGGCATACAATAACAAAGAAGCATGTGTATGCCGAAGACTATGAATAGTTATTTCTGGAACTCCAGCATCATTACAGAGCTGTGAAAGTTTTTTATTAATCGTAGTGTTAAAGATTCTCTCACTTACAAATATCGATTGATCAGAAGGCAGATTCCGTACAAGCTGAGAAAACTGCATAGCTGTTTGCCAATCTAATTGTATTGTTCTAACTGATGATGGATTTTTTGTTGGCAAATATTTTCCATTGGGTGATTTATAATCCCATGTTTTGTCTACTTTCAATTTTTGAGTAGTGAAATCAAAATCGTTTGGAGTCAATGCAAGTGCCTCAGAAAAACGTAATCCTGTTTTTAAAATTAATAGAAAGAACCAGTCCCAATTAATTTCACTTGTTAATTCAAATTCTTTGATTAAAGATTGAGCTTCAAATTGATTTAAATACTTTATTTTTTTGGTTCTAGGTTCTTTGCCTTTAATTATTACTTTACGAGTTGGATTATGGGGTAATATACCTTCATCTACAGCATCTAATATCGCACCTTTGAGTTGGTGATGGAAATCCATTGTAGTTTGTCTTTCATGTGTTAATGCATAATCATTTAACAATTGTTGATACGAAGTTCGCGTTAGTTCACCCATTTTTAAATTCGGTGCTAGTTCTTCAATTCTTCTTTGATTAATATAATATTTCTGAAGAGTAACTTGCCTAACTGCAGCTTCCTTGTATAGCGCCACCCAATCTTTAAAATAGACTGAAAATAATTGATTTGTTTTTCTATTTTTTACCAAAATAAAACCTCCTTGAATATTTTAGGAAAAATCCTATTATCAATTATCAAGGTTTTAATGGCTTTTTGTATATAGTAAAGTACTACAAATTAAAATAGTTATTTATTATAAACCAAATTATACAAATAATAATTGTAAACTTGAATTTTTTAATTCTTTTAAAGAGTCTATTTTTCTCTGATGAAGAGTGATAGTGTTATCTAGTTGTTTGAATACATAACTTATTTTTTCTTGTTCTGAATAGTTCGTTATAAAGAATTTAACCTTAGAAAGATCTTTCCCATACATATGAGCAATAGTTGTACCAACAGTGATAGGGAATAATTTTTGTCTTTGTGAATTAATGTGATAACTCATAAAAATAGATAAAACACGAATATCCTGTTTGGGTCTGGCAATTATTATATCTCCACCAAGCTTAACGTTATTTAACATAATCGCATTTGCTTGTGCCGTACCATTAGGAACCGTAGAACTTCCTGGAAATAGCAAATCATTTTCTTTTGATAACACCCCGTCATCATCAGAACTTAGATTTACTTCACTAATTACTTCTGAATATTTTGTGTAAAGATGTCCATAAGCAATAGCTGGATCATCCTTAGAATAAGTAAAACTATTTAAAGGTAACCCCTTACCTTTGCTAAAATCATAAATTGAACCTAACTTCCGCTCTTCCCACTCACCTTCAAACCCAGCAAACCGCAGCTTAGGTACAGTTTCACCTTTACCAGGAAACATTTGCTGTAACAACGATTCTTTGAGTTGATTTAATTGGTCTAACTTACGCTGATGAAGATCGATGTTTTTATCTAATAAGTTGAAAAAATCTCCTATAATTTGTTGCTCATTAGAGTTAGGAAACTCAATTTTCAAACTTTTAATGATTGAACCTGAGAGATTGCCTTGTCCACCCTGCAAATAGGTGCTAATAATTTGTTCTTTATTCAAGCGTAACCACTGCATAATAAAGTATGAGTTATAATTTTCATGTGGGTGAATAGCTAATATTGCTTGATTTATTGCTCCATTTATTTTGGAAATACCAACTTCTCCACTAGTTGCACCATACATGGCATAAAGTATTGAACCTTTTTCAACAAGTTTTGCTGATGAGTTTTTCAGCCCACTTTTTGTCAGAAATAATTCAGTTGTTTCGCTGTTTATTTCCGCAGAACGAATGAAGGGTATATTTCCATTATAGTAGGATGAATCTGTCACAGATGGAGTACCACCTGAATAAGTGTTACAAATTTTCCCCAACTTACGCTGTTCCCAATCGTCTGTAAATCCTTTAAATCTAAGTTCCGGTTGTCTTCTTTCTTCCTTAGCCATTATTGAAACACCTCTTTCATCGCTTGAATGATATCTCGTGTTTCATCCGTCACTTGAAAGTCATCAATCATTGAAAGTAATTCTTTCTCAGTTTGCTCAATTTCAGCATCAATTTCGCGAATATCTTTACTCAATTGAACCACATCAATGGGTTCTGGTTCTTAAAAAGTATCTACATAACGTGGGATATTTAAATTATAGTCATTCTCTACAATCTCATCATAAGGTGCTAAATAGGCATACTTATCTACAAATTCGCGCTTCTTATAAGTTTCAAGTATCTTTTCAATGTTTTCTTCAGTTAAGATGTTTTGATTTTTTTCTTTTGTGAATTCATTTGATGCATCAATGAACATTACATCACGATTTACTCTGTTTTTCTTTAGAATAATGATTGTAGTTGGGATACTTGTATTCACAAAAATATTAGCTGGTAAACCAATCACCGCGTCAATGGCTCCGTTTTCTAATAGAGCTTTACGTATCTTCCCTTCAGATGCACCACGGAACAATACGCCATGTGGAAGTACAATTGCCATAACTCCATCATTACGTAAATGATAATAACCATGTAGTAAGAATGCAAAGTCAGCCTTAGATTTCGGTGGTAATACGCCAAATGAAGAAAATCTTGGGTCATCTAAAAAGCCTTTAGATGCTGACCATTTTGCTGAGTATGGAGGGTTCATTAATACACCTTGGAAGTTTGTCGGCTCATCTGTTGGCCAATCCTCATCAAGTGTATCACCATTACGTAACTTCTGATTCTCAATAGGCACTCTATGAAGAAACATATTCATACGTGCTAAGTTATAGGTAGAAGTGTTTAATTCTTGTCCAAAGTAACGAACGCTTAATGGTTCATTGGAATAGCGTTGTGCGTTTAGAAGAAGCGATCCCGATCCCATAGTTGGGTCATAAATTGTGAATCCCTTTTGATCCTCTTTACCCATTAATACAATTTGTGTCATTAATCTAGCTACTTGTTGCGGTGTATAAAATTCTCCCGCTTTCTTCCCTGATTCTGAAGCGAATTGACCAATAAGGTACTCATAAGCATCTCCGAGCGCATCTCCGTCATAATCAACAAGATTTAAATCAGCGAGTTCTTTCATTAACAATGAAATTGTTTGGTTTTGTTTCTGAGGATTAGGTCCTAGCTTTCTTGAGTTTAAATCAATATCTTCAAATAAGTCTTCAAAGATAGGATTTGATTGCTCAATGTCTCTTAATCCTTGTTGTAAATGCTCTCGTTGGAAAGTATTATTGTTAATTTCATCAATAAGTGCAGAGAAAGTTAGCTCTGGTTTAATGTCATAGGCAATATCATCTTTCAAAGCTTCTCTTAAATCCTCATGAGTATCTGCATCTTTATATGCAATTGCATAGATCAACTGAGCTTTTTCTAAGTCATGTGACTCTTCTTCTAGTAACTCTGTAGAATGTACTAACATTCTATCAGATAAATACTTATAAAAGACAAGCCCCAATAAGTATGATTTGTATTCATTGGCATCCATTTTTGATCTTAATATATCAGCTGAATTCCATAATGCTTGGTATAAACTTTGCGAATTTGACTTTTCCATCATGATTCTCCGTTCTCATTTAACTTACGCTGTGTTTAAGCGAAACTAATCTTAGTATATCATAGAACTTTAAATTTCCTCTACACAAGTTGTTCATAAATATAGTCACAGAAAGAAGTGTTGTGCAATAGCTACAACACTTCTTAAATAATCTCTATTCAAACTCAGCCGCCGTTTGTTTTTTTATCAACTGTTCTACTTCATCGTAATACACATTGTATAACTCCATTGTATCTGGAATAGGTTTGTTATCAATGATCGCAGCAATTTTTTGCATACAAATTAACCAACCCGTCACGTCTTTCGGACTATGCTCTTCATCAATATGATGAATCCATTGAGTATAATTCAGTTGCGTCGTTAAGTCGTCATTGCTAACAAGGTCAAAGGTTACAATGTTTCCTTCTCCCCATTCAAATGACAAGTGAGACGGCACTTCAACGTCATAAATCATCATATTTATATGCATGTCGCCTGAATTAAACATCAAGTTTCCGCCAGCTTTGAGTGATTCAAATTCAAGTTCAGGGAACCATTGTTTGACGTATTCATTCGATGTTAACACTTCCCAAACTCGCTCAATATTAGCATTTAACTCACCTTGTAATACAATGTCTATACCATGATTATGTGTTAAATGATCTAATTCAGAGTGATGATGGTGGTCATGATCGTGGTCGTGATTGTGATCATGGCCATGTTCATGTGCATGTGCGTCTTTATGTGAATCCATATTATCTCTCTTTTCTCTTTAGATTATTTTTGGAATTTAGGTTTATAGATTTGACGGCGGTCTAGTGCAAAGATTTGTGATGTAAATTCGCCTGGCTCAGTCTTATCTAGGACTTCAGTAATCATGTTGATTTTAGCGTCCATATCGTCAATATAGTGAATTAACTCTGCTTCTAGTAATTGTGGTAAGACAGGACTACCAAATTCCATTTTACCATGGTGAGCTAATACCACATGTTTCAGTAATAAGATTGACTCGTTCTCAGGATCAACGCCAATTTCAGCACACGCACGGTCAATCATCTCTGAGATAATGACGATGTGTCCCATCATCTTCCCTTTAAGGGTATACTCTGTTGAGATGGCTCCACTTAATTCAACAGTTTTACCAATATCATGAAGGATAATTCCTCCAATTAATAAACTTGGATTCAGTTGTGGATAAATCGATAATAAATTACGTGCGATTTTAACCATTGATAATGTATGGAAGCTTAGTCCACCTGCCATGGCATGGTGTAATCGTTTGGCTGCTGGATGGACAAAGAAGTCTTCCTGCGTTTGGTGAATGATTTTACGAACGACACGTGCAATGTTTGGTTCAGTTATAAGTAATAACGCATCATCAAGTTCTGCTTCCAAGTCTTCACGTTTAACTTTCACTTTCTCAACATAAAGCGTTGGATCATCCGGCTCACCCGCTTCTGCTAGGCGCATGGATTCAATCTTTACTTGCGGTGTTCCTTGATATGTATCTCTCTTACCTCTCAGAAAAACAACTTTACCTGCTTGGTATAAGTTCACTTCTTCTTCAGTTGCTGACCAGAACATACCGTCCATCGAACCTGAACGGTCTTGGAATCGAAAGGCTATGAATGGTTTCCCATTACGCGCTGTACGAATATCCGCTGCTTTAATTAGAACAAAAATACCGAATTGTTCTCCGTTTTTAATTTCAAATAATTGTGCCACAATATACCTCCTTGTATATATAAAACATCTAGTTATGTTAAACAGATATACATAATAATCACTCTTTTATTCTATCATATTATACGGATAAAAAAATATCCGAGCCCTTAAATAATAGTGAAGTCATTATTATTTAAAGACTCAGATATGGACTGATCTTATTCAACCTGTTATTCAGATTTTTCTTCCTTTGCTGCTTCTAACGATTCATCCAAAGCTTCTTTATAATCTTGAGTGTTCTCATTAGGTAAATCAATTGAGTTAATTTCCTCTAGATTAATAATAAATTTCGGATGGAATGTTTCATTAGCTTGCTGGTCAAAAGTAAAGAATAGCACTTGTATGTCTTCACTAATATCTTGCAGCACTTTATACATGCTAGTTTTACGGAATTCATCAAAGTTTACAAAGGCATCGTCAATGATGATTGGCATCTTAATCATTCTCTGAGCACTAATGACAAAGGCTAATCTTAAGGCAACATATAATTGCTCCAAAGTACCTTGTGATAATTCGTGTGGTGAGAATAAGACGTCACTAAATTGTTTTACTTTAATATCTTTCTTATTCATCTTAATTTGTGTATAGCGACTGAAACTTAAGATATTAAAGATATGATCAGCAATATCATTCATTTCATTGACTGGATTATCCAAACCTTTACGAAGTGTTTGATTAATCATATCCATTGCCAAACGTTTAGTTCCCCATTCATGAATCACTTCAAGAATTTCTGTCTTTTTATTCTCAAGTTGTTGTGATAATTCTTGGAAAGTACCGTCTTGCTCAAGTTGTTGAATCTCCACGACGAGATTCGCTCTCTCACGAATATTCGGATCTAACTTCCCTTTCAGAATTGAATGCTCACGTTCTGATTCATGGAATGACTCGTTAAGACTTTGTTTACTTTCAATCGAAGCTAAATCATCTTCGTAGCCAGTAATTTGTTCTTTATAAAGTTCTTTTTTATTCGTTAAGTCTTCAATTTCTTGGTTAATTGACACTCGTTGTTCAAATTCTAAGCGATTTGTAACATCCGTTTTATTATAGATGTCTTGAATCTCAACTTGTCGTGCGTCAATTTTGCCTTTGTTTTTCTCAATGCGTTCTCTAGCCTCAACTAAACGCTCCTTCAAGCTATTCCCTCTTTGTTGAGCTTGAATTAATGACGCTTCAACTTCTTCCACGTGACGAATTAACACGCGCGTAGTTACATCCTTGGCTGGGAATCGTTCTAGAAGTGGCGAGATTGCATCTTTCCAATCTTCAATTTGCGATGCTAATTTGGCCAATTCAGCCTCATAAGTCTCGCGTTTTTCCATCTCAGAGAAGTAGGTTTTCACTGGATTTGTCTTTAGAATCCACTCTGGATCAGCTGTTGGATAAAAACCAATCTCAGTTAACCAATGATTTTGATCTTTTACAATTTCAGCTTTTGCTTCTTCTAATTCATTAATTGTATCTTCTTTTTCATTGATTTCTGTACCGAGTTCACGACTTTGCTCACTCACTTGTTTCTCTTCTTCTTTCAACTGGTTCGCTCGATCGAGGACTGGACTATTATTAAACTCATTCATTAAGTTACGGTGTTTTATAAACACATAAGACATTGACGCAATTCCGATAATGGTCATAAACACACCTAACCAGAATATTATATTCGCCATACTTGCTTCATTAACTAAATTGAAGAATACGACAATGAGCCCAACAACTAACAGTGTTAAACCTATAAAGTACTCTGATAATCGCGTATTTTGAATTAGAATTTCTTCTTCATTTACACGCTGATTCTCAATCTTCGCCACACTTTGACGCAAGTTTGCGCTTTTATTTTGCAAATTTTTTCTCTGTTCTAAAAGCATCTTACGTTGAATTCGAATGGTTTCAATTTCAGAATTGCTGTCGATTAATTTTGTTTGGATGATTAAGCCTTTTTCAACTTTTTCTTCATAAGCTTGGCTGTTCTCAATCTTTTCTGGATAGAATTGTCCTTTTACCGCTAATTGTGTCATAGATTCGTTTGTTTCGTGAATACGCTGATTCATTTGCTCAAATTTGGTTTGAACTTCTTTAATTTGCTCTGTATGAGATAACCATTTCTTACGGTCTTCTTCATGATTATTCGCCCAATTAAATCGTGTTAGCTGGCCTAAATCGTTTTGAATGTGAGAGATACGTTCTGTTAAGGCTGTATTCTCTTCCTCCAAGTTTTGGATGGAGTCCACATCATCTTTCAATTTCTTTGGCGCGTTCTCAGGAATAGTCGTAAATACAAGTCCCTGTAAGGCTTTCTCTGTCGCTTTGAGTTTCAAGTAAGTGTCATAACGCGAGATGAGTTTATCTTTTTCTCGTATGTCTTGTTCAACTTGATTGAGTTGTTGATTTGTTTCTTTGATGACAACATCAATTTGGTCCCGACGTCTAGTTAAATCATTGTAGCGTCCCGTGTTTCTTTTAGCTTCATTCGCTTGTTCAGAAAGATGATCATAATCATTAAGCAGACGGTTTAGTTCAGGTTTAACACCCCTAGGTTTGAATAATTCATCCGTTTGTTTCTCAAGATCCTTAGAGATGCTTAAGAATTTATCGCTTCCAAGGGTTCCGATACTTAGAAAATAATCATTTAACTGGTCTGCGCCTACATTCGCTAATTCTTGTAAATTCGCTAAGTTAAAGGCATAAAAGTTATCAAATAATGACTCGTCTAAGCCACCTAATATTTCATTCAGTTTAGATACAGCTAATTCTTCGCCTGAATCTGTATAAAGTTTCAATTCTTTATCCGTTCTTTCGATCCAAACATCACCATAGACTGTTTCTGTTAACAGAATGCGTCCACCGTATACGTCACTATTCTTAGGTTCATAACGATTAGGCTGGTTTACTTTTTTACGTCGACTTGGAAAACCGAAGAGAATCGAACGAATAAATGATTGTAAAGTTGATTTACCTGACTCATTACGGCCATAGAACAATTGAATGTCATCGTTAATATCAAACTTTTGGTTAATCCAACGTCCATATCCATAGATATCTAATGTTTTAATTCTCATGAGTCTCATCCTCCGTCTCTTTATCTAGCCCGATCATTTGTGCTATTAATTGTCGAGCAGAATAAATCATATCTTCCTGTAAGGATTCATCATGTTCTAAGTTAAAGTGACGTTTAATTAGTGGATGTTGATAAAAATCAGATACGACTGTCTTAAAGCGGTCTCCCCCTTCTAATTCTTCCACCACTTTATTAAAACTTTCCTCCAAACCTGGATCAAAATGAAAGACATCTAAAGACACATTTAATTTGGGTGTCATTCGATGAATGAGTACAAATGGACTTTCCTGATAATCTTGGTCTAAGACTTGGAAAAATTCGCCATCTTGAATTTGTTCAAGGAGTTGAGGTTCAAGTCTTTGGGCTTGAGTTAACTCCACATGAATAAAGTAAGTTTGTTGATTTGCGTTCGCTTCATCTTGGAAATTAGCCCTGATTTGTTGTAATTCTTCAATAATATCATTCGCTTGCCAATCAGATTCGCACTCTAATTTAGCATTTTCCCAAACAATTGAAGCAAGAGAGTAAAACGTATTTATCGTTTTTTGACCCTTCTCTAATTCAACGATATAGCACCCTTTATCGCCAGTTTCATTAATATGACGTCCTTGGATTGTCCCAGCATATTGAATCAATGGTTCTTGGTTCATCACTTCAGATTTATGAATATGTCCTAAAGCCCAATAATCATAGCTTTTTGAGAGTAGTTCCTCGATATTAAAAGGAGCATAATTTCCTGAATCTGATTCAATTCCTTCTAAAGCTCCATGTAACAGCCCAATATTGAAAGCTTCTGGGTTGTTATTCATTGGATAATCATTAACCACGCGTTCGTGAATCCATTTCGTTGTATAACTGAAACCATGAATTTGAACTAAGCGTCCATCCTCTAGATTGAATTCATAACTTGATACTTGTCGGGAATCTAGAGCATGCACATTGTTGGGATAGATCACACGTGCTTTATCTGGACGAATATAATCATGATTACCATGTATAAGTACAACGGGAATGTCCACTTTATCTAAGCGTTCCATTTGTTTCATAAAAAAATGCTGAGCGACGATTGATTGCCGCTCGCTGTTATACACATCACCTGAAATTAGCATGACATCAACGTCTTCATTAATCGCAATACTTACACAGCGCTCAAAAGCTTTAAACGGGGCATTGATTAACTCTTTTTGTAATTGAGGCGAATCATTACCTAGCCCTGCAAAAGGACTATCTAAGTGTAAATCGCTGACGTGCAATAATTTCATCTTGTTTGCTCCTTTCATTGAATAGTTTTATATAAGAGAGAAAATTTACGTAAAGAAAACCAGCCAAAAGCATCGATCGTCTCGAAAACTTCCAGCTGGCAATAAAGTTCAGCAAATAATTACTGGCTCATGTTTTGATAAACTTCATTTAATGGCTTCGTAATAATCTGGTTGATGTCATTAATCGTTTGGCTTACTTGTTGCTCACTAGCCATTAAACGGTTAACGTTCTCATCTTCTTGAACTTTAACAGACATTGCTTGAATGTTTGCAATCTCTTCTTCTGTAGGTGCTTCACCTTGCATTTGTTTCTGTTGTAATTGTTGCGAAATCGCGCGGAATTCTTTGAATAACTCACGACTCTCATCGTTCGCTTCAATGGCAGCAACTGATTCTTTTAAATCATTATATGCTGGTAATGCTCTTAAGTCGCGCTCCAATTGATTCGCAGTATCATAAATATTATTATTTTCTGTCATATTCTCTCTCCTTTTTTAACTTCTATCTTAATATTAGCAAAATTAGACTCTCTTTACTACCAGAAACGGTTATAAATCTGAATTAATTTGAAAGTTACATTAGTTAGTTTTCCACACAAATTAAACTAATTTATCCAACCCGAAACTTCTTCAACTACATTCGAACCAATTCTACCTATCTCATTGAGTAGATTCCCACCGTGTTCAGTAATAAACTCACCCGCATCATTCAAGAAGTACGTTGCTTGTTCTTGCCAATTATTCGCATTCTCCACAATGTTTGTAGCCTCTTGAGTTTGTGACGCATAAGTGACATCGAAAGGCGTCTGCGGTGATTGATTCATTAGTGCCGTTGTCTGAAGATTGAATAAGGCACCCATACCAGTTGGCATGAGTTCATCTAAAGACGGTTGGCCTTCGACGTCTACTTCGTCTAAGCCTGACCATGACACGACGACAAAGTCTGGTGTGTAACCAACCATCCATCGATCACGTGTATCCATATTTCCTTCTGCTACTTCGGTGCTTCCGGTTTTACCAGCTAACATACCATAATCTGGTCCGGATCCATAACCGGTCCCGTATCCACCATAAGTATCTAACATCATGCTTGTCATATCTGCAGCGACATTAGAAGTCATTACCATATGTTTTGTTGGTGATTCATTGTTGTAGACCACTCGTCCCGATGCATCTTCAATTCGACGAATAAAACTACTTTCAAAACGAATACCTTCATTAGCAAAGGCTGAATAAGCATTCGCTATTTGTAGTGGTGAAAGCCCTGGATTAATAACTCCAAGTGCTAAGGATAAATCTTGATTTTCTTGCGGGACATTAATACCAAATTGTCTTAATTTTCTGACCGATTCACTAATTCCAATATCATCCATTAAGTGAACAGCCGTTGTATTCTTACTTTGCGCTAAGGCGTAGTATAATTCAGTTTCGCCACCCGGTTCCGTATAATTATTATAATTATTTGGCGCATAATCATTCGCACCATGGCCTTCCACGACATCCGGAACGATTGAATGCATATTGTAACCATTCTCAAGGGCGGGTACATAGACAGCCATTGGTTTAAGTGTTGATCCTGGTAAGCGGTACATGTCCGTTGCGCGGTTAAAGCCGCGATAGACATAATCCCCTCGGCCGCCGTAGACTGCCATAATCCCACCCGTATTTGGATCAATAACGACACTTGCACTTTGAACTAATGGTTCTCCTGTCCCATCATCTGGGAATATCCATGTATTATCATATGACCTGTCTATGGCATTTTGATATGCAGGGTTTAAATTCGTATAAATTTTATAACCTTTTGATAATAAATCATCTTCTGGAATATCAGTCACTGCCACTACTTCATTAATGACACCATCGAAGTAATACGGATAAGTGTAACTATCCTCGACATAGTAATTATCATAAAGATATATTCCTTCAGCCATTATGGCATCAGCATCTTCTTGGGTGATGACATTATCTGAAGCCATCAATTGAGCTACAACATTCCGTCTTTCAATCGCCGCTTCATAATCATCAATCGGGTTAAATATTGAAGGTCCCTTAAGAGTTCCTGTTAGGACCATACTTTCATTATAGTTAAGTTGCGAAGCTGGATGACCAAAGTATTTCTGAGAAGCATCTTCAATCCCCCAAACTCCGTTACCATAGTAGGAATTATTTAAATACATTTCTAAAATCTGGTCTTTTGTATAATGCTTTTCAACTTCTATAGATAGAAAGAGTTCTTTAATCTTCCGTTGGAAGGTTTGATCGAGCGTTAAGAAGGCATTCTTCACAAGTTGTTGGGTAATCGTACTCCCACCACCGCCACTCGTGTCTCGATTGATTAATAACCTAACAAACGCACGTCCGATCCCGATAGTATCGAAACCGTTATGTTCATAGAAGCGTTTATCCTCAACGGCCACTAACGTCTCTCGCATCTGGGGCGAGATTTGTTCTAAAGGAACATAAGTCCCTTTTTGAGCCATTAAAGTTCCAGCACTTGTATCATCGTAAGCATAAATAGTTGTTTGAGACATAAGTCCTTCTTGCAAGGTAGCAACACTCGTTGTCTTAGCAATAAGAACAGAATAACTTGATAGCAGTAAGGCAAACGTTAAGCCAATAAAGATTAACCACTTCCAACCACGGTAATATTGCCACATGGATTTTACTTTATCCCAGGTTGCATTACTTTTTCTCGTTGGTTTCGTTGGTTGATTGTTATTTTCTTCCATAGTTTGCCTCCTTTCATTTTATTATTGTATAAATTAATATAGTATTATCCTACTGATTTGTTATCAGCCTAAGGAATGATAGCCTTACTTATTATATAGATAAATTCCAGCATGACAAGTTAGTTTACACTAATTTAACTTAAGGACATTATAAGCAATAAGTGTGAAAAATAAATGAAATATTCGCTATCTTTAATAGGTAAACGTCTTTTAAGATAATTGATATCTATTGATATTGCCTAAGCAATTAATGTAAAACAAAAAACTACTGGATACACATAAGGGTTCTTGAATTTTTGGTGTTGGTGAGAGAAATCTCACTGACACCTTTTTTTGTATGTACACAAAAAGCCAGTGAATTCCTATATAATAAAGTTACCACACATTACTAAAAGGAGAATTCACTTGGC